>CAKZYJ010000494.1 GCA_937884755.1 uncultured Flammeovirgaceae bacterium | reverse complement strand
AATGAACCGGCTGACGAGAAGCTGATACCCACCGTGCTGACATTCGCTGCATCTAACCAGATCAATGTGGGTAGCCCAGTTTTTCCTGCTCCCACCAAATTCCGTATGCTGGGAACTGAAGAAGATTTGTTGGTATTTGGTGATACGCTTGAAATCAAAATTCGTATTACGGCTTCACCATTGGCTGAAAATGGACAGCACACACTAAAGGGAGAGCTACACTACCAAGCCTGTGATTCTTTCAAATGCTACTTCCCCCGTGATATTGAATTTGCGGTAGAAGTGCAAGTAGAGTAAAAACTTTAACCTGCAGATCAAGTACTTATAATTATTTAGCCGTCTTAATAGCAAAGGCTGATCAGTTTTAGCTAATATAATGAGGAATCTGAAGGTAGCTGGTTTTCGAACTAACCAAATAGTATCTTCGTATATGTTCACAAAGCAATCTTATGGAATCAGCCGTTCAACACTCATTAACTTTAGTTGAATACAACCAACTAGAGGAAGAAAATCAACAACGCTACGAGTACTACCAAGGTGAAGTTTTTGCAATGGCAGGGGGGGATCCTAAACATGGGGCGATTGCTAGTAATATATTGGCTTTACTCCATAATGCACTATTCGATAAAGATTGTACAGTGTTTAATAGCGATGTGAAATTTCACATTGAATCCGAGAATAAGTCGCATTATCCTGATGTATCGGTAGTTTGTGGGCCTGCCCAACGGTCAGAAAAGGATACCCGTGCTTTAATAAATCCTATTCTCTTAGTAGAAGTACTCTCCGATTCTACAGCTGCTCAAGATCGGGGAAGTAAATTCCATACCTACAGTCAGATTGACTCTCTTCAAGAGTACGTGCTTATTGAACAAGATATTCACCGGGCGCAAGTATTCTATCGAAGTGCTCCTGACCAACGGTGGTCTATGCAATGGTACGCTGGTGAAGAAACCGATGTAGCCCTGCAATCTATTGGTGTAACATTCAGTTTATCGGAATTCTATCATAAAACGGAAGGCCTTTAACTTAATGAATAATGAATAATGAGTAATGACTGATGAAATAATTCCTGATCATTAACCATCAATTATTACTCACTAATCATCAGTATGCTACGCACTCTTTTTAGCTAAGCGACGCCATTTAGTAGGGAATGTGATTAGCGTCCGACGGGTGGAGATAAGAAATACCCCGGTTAGTAGAAGCAATGCAGCCATACCGGTCACCATCGTTAGGGTTTCGCCTCGGAACAGCCAACCTAGTAGCACTGCAATCACCGGATTTACGTAGGCAAACGTCACTACCTTATCAGGAGATTCTACTCGCAGAAGATAATTAAAAGCAGAGAAGGCCAAAACGGACCCGAAAAGCACCAAAAATCCCCATGAGATCCAAGCCACTGATTCAACTGCTGATACAGAAAACGTAGTCCAGTTTTCGGTAATGCCACTAAACCCTAGCAGTACCACTCCGCTGATCAGCATCTGCATAGCAATGCTCTGCGTGGGTAATGAAGGTAATTTATTGTGAGCAGGATACACCGAACCAACCGACCAAGCCAGGGCTGCCAGAAAGATGATAATAATTGCACTTGAGCGACTTTCCCCTAATGATTCCAATGAGGGCCCAACTAACACCAGCATACCAGCCACTCCCAATACTAACCCAACTAAGCCCTGCAAGCTAGGAGGTTGCCTCTTAAAAATCCACAACAGCAGCACGATAAGCCCTGGTTCGGAAGTAATAATGAGAGCAGCCAAGCTAGAATCTACATACTGCTCAGCCCAGGCTACACTACTCATACTTCCCATAAAGAGCATTCCCATCAGTAAGGCGTACTTCCACTGAGTGAAGGTTGGACGGGGCCAGCGCTGAAACAAACCGAAGGTATACAAGATGCTTCCGGCAGCTATAAATCGAGCAGCACACATCAAGAAAGGAGGAAAACTTTCTACGGCGTACTTTACGGCCAAGTAAGTAGAACCCCATACGAGATAAAGCGTAGCAAATGAAGCAACTATCAGCCAAGGAATACGCCGCGAATTGGTCACAATGGGGGTTAGTATAGCAGAAGTGAAAATAGGGTATACGCACAAGCCTGCTTGGTGTTTTATTTTATCCAAAAGATTATAACAAGATAATTAACTCCTTTTGGGTAATAAGGTGCAAATCCCTGATTAGCAAAAATTTGAAATCATAGTGCTCAATAGCCAATAATCCGACGAGCCTACCAAGCACCCGATAGATTAGGTACCATGCACTGTAGCATAATGAGCCGATAACGTAGCCTCGTCGGCAAAAAAGTGGATTCCCCCCGTCGGACGGGCGATTACTTCAAAATCATGAGCCTGAGAAGCTACCGGTGCGTAAAAGGAGAATCCGAGCGGTTGATTAAACACGGGAAATTAAGTTCAAATTAACTATCTTCCTAAGCAGTACTTTATTCGCTACTTTAGCAGAACAGCAACCTTAACGCAAACCTAATGAACCTCAATCGAAGGCAATTTCTGCAAACTACTGCCTGGCTACCTGTTGCCGCGGCTACTCCTTTCACCCCTTTTCGGTATACTCATTTAGCCTGGCTTAATGAGCTGAACTACCATACCATTCAGAAAGTCTCTTTCTCGAAACTTTCATTGAAATGGCCGCGCCAGGTTGGGAAAAATGCCCGGCTGGATGTGCACGGTCTGGGCCCTACTGCCAAGATTTGCCAGATTACCACAGACCAGGGGGCTACCGGTTGGGGACACGCTCCCTATCGGGATGAGGATACGGAAAACCTAAGAGCGGCTATCCTCAACCGTCGAGTGGGTGATTGTCTTTCGCCGGAGAGCGGCATTACCGACAGCTCCCTACGAGTTTTTGACTTTGCGCTGCATGATCTGTCGGGAGTAATTCTCAACCAACCGGTTTACCAATTACTCGGAGCCGAAGAGCCGTTTGTCACCAAGTGTTATTCAGGGATGATCTACTTTGACGAACTGGAGCCGGAAAACCAGGGTAAAGGGTTGGACACCATTCTGGAAGAGTGCCAATGGGATTACGACTACGGTTATCGGCAGTTTAAGCTGAAGATAGGACGAGGCAATCAATGGATGCCCGAGCAGGAGGGGATTCAGCGGGACATTGAAGTCACCCGCCTGGTGGCCGAGCACTTCCCCGATTGTGATATACTGGTGGATGCTAACGACGGATACAACGTTGGCTCGTTTATCCGGTACCTGGAGGGAATAGAAGGTATTTCCTTATTCTGGATAGAAGAGCCTTTTCTGGAGACCCGTTCCGACTGCCGCAAGCTAAAGGAATGGATGCAAACCAATGGCTTTGCGAGTACCTATCTGGCCGACGGAGAGTTTCGTCCCGACGTTGATTTTGTAAAGGAACTGGCAAGAGAAAATATAATTGACGTATGCCTATTCGATATTGTTAGTTATGGCTTTACTCCCTGGCGGCAGTTGATGCCCGAACTGAAGAACATGCAGACGCTAGCCTCTCCTCATGCCTGGGGCACCATGCTCAAGTCTTACTACATTGCCCACCTGGCCGGGGGGCTAGGTAATACCTGTACGGTAGAAGGAGCCACCTGTCTAAGCGATCAAATTGACTTCGGAGACTACCAGATGAAAGACGGACAATTGATTCCTTCACCGCAGCCGGGCTTCGGCATGACGCTGCATCTCTGAGCTACCTTAGAGATTTTGTATGGTTACAGTTTGCAAAGAGATGACTGAAATACCTCGGTTTTGCTGGGCAAAATCAGTTTGATTGATATATTTTTATATAATCTAGTAAATAGTTTATACCACCACCCGGACCTATTATAATTAGTACTGTCGAAGTTCGCATCCTTGCCCGAACTTTGGTAAATTATGCCTCTTTAGTGTAATCATATTTTTAACATACCTCCTATGGCAGCTTTTACCATTAACGTAAACGGAAAACAGCATCAGGTAGACGTTGATCCGGATACTCCCGTACTCTGGGTACTTCGTGATAATTTAGATTTAGTAGGCACCAAATTTGGCTGCGGCATTGCTCAGTGTGGCGCCTGTACGGTGCACCTCGACGGTACTGCCGTACGCTCCTGCTCGGTGCCCGTCAGTAGTGTTGGTGAAGCAAAGGTTACTACGATTGAAGGACTATCCGAAGATGCCAATCACGCGGTGCAGCAGGCTTGGCTAGAGCACGATGTAGCACAGTGTGGCTACTGCCAGGCGGGTCAGATGATGAACGCTGCCTCTCTGTTATCCAGAAATCCCAACCCTTCGGATAAGGAGATTGATGATGCGATGAACGGTAATATTTGCCGTTGCGGTACCTACGTTCGTATTAAGGCCGCTATCCGAACCGCTTCTGAAAAGTTGAACCAACCTACTAATTGAACCCATTATGACATTAATAAAAACTCAATTCAACCGACGATCTTTTCTGAAAGTATCCTCCGCCGCCGGGGGTGGTCTGATGATCGGTTTCAACTGGCTGACTGCCTGCAAGCCTGCGGGGGAAGAGATGGCCGATGTACCTAAGGAGTGGTTTGATGTGAACGCTTTTATCCAGATTGGCGATAATGGTGCGGTAACGATTATGTCACCCAATCCGGAAATCGGGCAGAACGTGAAAACCGCCATGCCGATGATTGTAGCCGAAGAACTGGACGTAGACTGGAAAGATGTAACCGTAAAACAAGCCGGGCTGAATACCGAGAAATACACCCGGCAGCTAGCGGGTGGAAGCCAGTCTATCCGGCAGGGATGGCAAAGCTTACGTATGGCGGGAGCTTCGGCCCGCCGAGTGTTGATTGAAGCGGCAGCCCAACAGTGGGGAGTGCCCGTAGGTGAACTCTCTACCACCAACGGAACCATCTCGCACACGGGTTCCGATAAATCCATCGGCTACGGGGAAGTAGCCAATAGTGCCGCGGGCCTGGAAGTACCGGAAGAGATTGAGTTGAAAGACCCCAAAGATTTTAAGATCATTGGTCACCCTACCAAGAATGTGGACGGCCCGGCGATTATAGCTGGTAAGCCGCTGTTTGGTATAGACATTAAGCGGGATGGCATGCTCACCGCCATGATCATACACCCGCCGGCTTTCGGTCTGAAGATTGGGGATTTTGATGCTAGTGAAGCACTGGCTATGCCGGGTATCAAAGATGTATTCAAAGTGCAGACGGCTCCATCGGAAGAAGGTAGAACCTGGTCGGATACCAACGCCTTCCCCGAACTGATTGCTGTAATAGGAGAAGGCACCTGGCCGGTAATGAAAGCCAAAAATACCGTGAAGGTGAACTGGGAGCAGGAATCTCCGGGTGAAAATTCTGGTGGGCACGAAGCGGCTCTGGCCGAGGCAGTAACTAAAAAAGCCGAAGAACCTTCTCGTAAGGATGGTAATCCGGATGCTGCCTTCCGTAGTGCGGCCAAGGTGGTTGAGCGAACCTACAGTGCGCCCTTCCTGCCGCATAATACCATGGAGCCGATGAATTTCTTCGCCCACGTTACTCCCGAAAAAGCCGAACTGGTTGGGCCTATTCAGACGCCAGAGAATATGCGGAAGAGCGTATCCGACCTGCTCGGCATGCCAGAAGAGAAAATTAGTATTGATATGACCCGCATGGGCGGAGGCTTTGGCCGTCGCCTATACGGAAACTTTGGGCTGGAAGCGGCTGCTATCTCCCAGAAAGCCAACGCTCCCATTAAACTGGTGTACACCCGCGAGGATGATATGACGCAGGGTACCTACCGTCCGGCCTACAAGATTACCTACCGGGCAGCACTGGATAACAACAATAATATGACAGCCTTCCACGCCCGAGGTGCGGGTATTCAGGGTGGGCCATTATTCGCTAACCGCTACCCAGCCGGTACGGTGGACCATTACCTGGCCGAAAACCACAATGTAGATTCTAACATTTCTACCGGAGCCTGGCGAGCGCCTCGCTCTAACTTTGTGGCGGGTGCCGAGCAATCCTTCCTGGATGAAGTAGCCGAAGCTGCCGGAAAAGATCCGATTGATTTCCGTCTGGAATTGTTCGATAGAGCCATTAACGATCCAGTTGGCGAAGACAACGACTATGATGCCGAACGCTACGCCGGAGTGCTGAAAATGGTAAAAGAAAAATCGGGTTGGGGGCAGGATATGCCGGGAGTGCATCGTGGAGTATCTGCTTACTACTGCCATAATTCCTACGTGGCTCAGGTAGTAGACGTAGTAATGGAGGGTGATAAACCTAAAGTACAGAAAGTATGGTGCGCCGTAGACTGCGGCATTGTGGTGAACCCTGAAGGGGCTATTAACCAGGTAGAAGGGGGTATCATCGACGGTATTGGCCATGCTCTCTACGGAGCAGTTACCTTCACCGACGGTAAACCCGATCAGAGCAACTATGACCGGTACCGCCTCATCCGTACCAAGGAAGCTCCGGTAGAGATTGAAACTTTCTTCGTAGAGAACGGCATTGATCCTACCGGCCTGGGCGAACCTTCTTTGCCGCCCATTATGGGGGCCTTGGCCAATGCCTTGTATCAAGCTACCGGTACCCGCTTATACGATCAGCCCTTCGCCCAACGAGATATTAATATGGGTTGATGTAGTCGTTAGAATATTTATGAATAAAGAAAGGAAAGGGCAGGCTCAGTGGGGCTTGTCCTTTTTCGCCTCTAACGGCCCGTGTGAGTAGCCAACCTGGCCTTGTTTGCATTTTTCTTTCAATAATCAAATTTCGTGTATTGGGGAAATAAGCTTTCGAGTGCTTTTAGACCGGGGTAGCTACTGCACTTTGTTATGCGGCATTTCATTTAGCAATTCATCTATCGTACTTTTTATAGTTGGTGCTTTTTCTGTATGATTAGCATAGAGAATATTCCCTTTATTGACCAGTATATAAGTAGGTATTACTTGTATATCAAAGATTGATTGTATTTTTTCATTCCCGTTTCTTTCAGCCAAGAGATTAACTCCTTTCACGCTATAGCGATCAATTGTAGTAAGCCATTTTTCTTTTTCGCTATTTATACACACGTTAAGAAACGCTAAATCTTCATTACCACGATAAGAATCAATCATTTTATTCAATTCGGGTATGTTTTTAATACAGGGTTCACACCAAGTAGCCCAAAGGTTTATATACAATACTTTATCTTGGTATTCTCTGATGGACACAATACTATCTAGCGGATCAGTTGTGTCAAAGTCAGGAATAGTATCTCCTTTGGCCAAGTTATATGAGGTAAGATTCTTTGTGACACCTGTTCCGGCTATTTCGCGAAACATCTCATAGTCCTGTACTCCATAGACACTCGCTATTGAATCTATCAGAGTCGTATCAGAAAACCGTATAGCTGAGCTAAAAAGGTAGCGATGGTACAATTCTTTTACTCTACCGGTCAACTCAGATTTAGATTGTTGTAGAATATGACTGTGTATTTTGTCAATACCCTCGGGTCCTGACATCAACTCATTGTACTCAGCTGAAGATAGGTTCCGTAGAAAATACTCCGTTAAAAACGGAAAGTAATGGCTAGAAGCAGTTGCTGAAGGGTTGTTGATGTCGTCTTTTTTAACGAAATCGAAATATTGGTCGGGGGGGTCTTTTTCCGAAAAATTGGACATGGCAATGTATCTAGGAAGGAATGTTTTAAAGCCTAATCCTAAGTACCTAATTTCGGCCTCTTCGTACTGGATAAACCAGGCAGGAAGTTTTTGTTTTTCTACATATCCTTCTAAGAATTTATATTCACTGTTAACCAAAGAATCTATCACGCTACTGATTTTTTGATAGGACGTAAGGGACGGTAATTGGCGGTTGAACGGAACACTCAAATCAGCGTACCCTAACCCGTTTCGCTTAGCCTTATAGTATTCGTTAACTTCTGCCCATTTTCCGTTAAAATTGATGTCAAGGTTGCCTGCGGGTGCTCGCACCGACATATCAACGGTGTCGTCAGGGAGTATTATCACGTTATACTCTTGGTCATCCAAGGCGAAGGTAGCAGAAGCGGGTCGGTCGTTGGTAAGCGTTAAGAAGTAGCTGCCCTTCTTTGATACAGGAATCACTTCGGACCTACGGCCTTGTTCGGGAATATTATTCACTGTAACTGCTTCAAGATAAACAGTATCAGCCGGTACAAAATCGAAGGTTATCTTAATTACGCTGGTTGAGAAAGGTTGATACTTAATGTGTTCTAAACTTCCTGAACTACAGGCACTGAGGAATGCGAGAAGAATACCAATGGTTTTCATACTTAATTTTAATTAGACTTTTAAAGATTATCTAGTATGGTAACTACATCCTTAGGAGAACCCTCCAAAGACAGCATATCCCGCACAAGGACCGTTTGAAAAGTTAAGTCGGCCATACGAAAAGTAGGAATACTCGATGTAGAAGTATTGATGCAAGTCCTTTTTTGTGCGTAAGAAAGGGCGTTTTCGCTCTCAGAAGCAAATTAAGCCAATAGACAACGAATCAACATTGGGTAATTCAGGCGATTTTACGAAGATACATGATTAGATCAGTCTCTCTTTCCATCACTAATTTTTTTCTCAGCCGGTAACGAGCGGTGTTCACACTTCCCGGAGTGATGTTTAATTCTTCAGCAATTTCTTTCGAGCTATAGTTTTGTCGAAGCAACGTACAAAGGGTAAGGTCGTGCGGCGTAAGGTTGGGATGAATCTGTAATAAGCGTTTTAAAAAAACTTCTTCCGAGATGGTGTCTTCCTTAAGTTCAACTTCATATTTCATTGCTTGCTTTTTCCTTCTTTTCTGATACGTCGCCATTCGTTTATTCAGCCGCTGAAGTAGTGCGCGGTTATGGTAGATTGCAATAACAAACGGTACGATTATAAAAGAAAGCCCAATACCTGCCTGTAAAAAGAGAATTAAATTGATGAAGATACGATGATTAGAGCCTTTTACTACTGAATCCTGAGTGAGGGACAGCATGTTAGTTAATTCTTCAGCGTTGCTCGCCATTGATATACTACGGTAAAAGTACAGTATGACGCAAAAGCAAATAATTGCAATCAATAGTCTGGGTCTAAAGGAATGTAGCCTTAATACGCCAGTATTCTGTCTCATAGATTTGCGATCGTTTCTACTATCGAAGGGAAGCTTATCCCAATTTAGTTCTTAGTATAAAGATGTACTAATTTCCCTATCATAAAAGTTCAAAACAGATCTTCTGAGTTATTTAAAAGGAAGGGCAAGTTCGTTGGGGCTTGTTTTCTTTTGATTCTAGTGTTGGGCTAGACTGCACCTTGTTGTAGTTTAAACTCTGTTTATGTACTCCTTTTCCCAAGATAATTGCTGATAGAAGGTCGAACATTATATCATTATGAGTCTTTTTTTAGCTCAAAGCCATTATCTTTTAACTGCGCCTCAGTAAGTTCAATAATATTCACATCCAAATTGACCAATTCGAGGGGAGCATCCAGTGAGTCTGTTTCTAAAGTAGCAATTTTATCTAGCGTCTCCAGGCCTTTAAACACCTGACCAAAAACCGTATAATTCTCATCTAACCGAGGGATTCCCTCCCTGTCGTGAACAATATAAAATTGACAGCCTGCGGATAACTTTTGCGGGTTATTGTCTCTTCCTGCACCCACGGCTCCGTAAACATGTTTTAAACTATCGTTGAATTCTGGGCTTAGCAAATAAGGGGAATCACTAAACCCCTCGGGTGTATCGGGGCACCCTCCCTGAATGACAAAACCTTCTATTACTCGATTAAAACTTAAGCTATCCCAATAGCTGGCACTAGCTAACGCTATGAAACTTGACTTATGCGTTGGCGTTTCGTCATACAGCCAAATTAGCATTTCTCCGTGAGGCGTAATTATCTGCCCAACTTTATAGGTAGATGCCTCTTTGGGTGTAGCGGTACATGAAGCAATTATCATGATTATTAAGACTACTAAGGGTTTGGTCATCATCTTGATTGTTGGGTTTATTTAGTATTTGTCTGATGGCTCGCATAGGTGCTGGTGCGAGGCATCAGCCGACGCATAGCGCTTACGTAGTGTTAGCCCTCGTTTTGCTTCTCTTGATCTAATAAGTTTTCTAATTGAATTTTATTTTCTATCAAATGATCTTCCGCTATCTCCCATAAGATTTGCGGATCAATCCGATGATAGTCATGAGCGGCAAAATTTCTTAGTCGCGGCGGCGAACCGTCCGTACATTTGGCGCCAGGGCAATTCAGGATATTTGTCTTTAATCGCTTTCGATATTTGATTCGCCGCTTCGCCAATAATTTCATAATTCCTGGTGACTGCATCGATGACCATATCGTTCTGTAGAAATTCTTTTAATCCATCGACCGTATCTAGATACCGGAGAATCTTGTTAATAGCTTCAATCATGTCTTCTACAAAAGCTAAGTAATCTTAGTTACTCATATGTACCGAACTTGTTGCAAAATTGCTTGCTTCCATTGCTTTTTCAAGGATCTTTCCGTCACTAGGTCTACTTTTCTATCCAGCACTGATTCCAAATAGTCTTTCAAATCAAAGAATTTCCATCCAATCTTTTTGTTGAAAGCAACTAAAACGTCTACATCAGAATCTTGGTGGTAATCCCCTTTCGCGAATGATCCGAAATAGCCGATCTGATTAACACCAAATTCATTGGCTAGGTAGGGTTTGATTGCCCTGATTTTATTTTCTATTTCCTGAGGCGTTTCCATATCTAAAAATAGGATTTTATCCTTTTAATTCAATAAGGGCTAACGTTTAATGTAAAATGCGTTTTAATGCATTTTTACATAGTGTTGTATGCCACTTTATCACCTCAATTTTTTTAATAAAAAAACCTTTACATCAAAAACTTTGAGCTAGTTCTTAAATTTATATGCTGTTAATGTATTGTCAAATAGAGAAGGAACTATAATCATATCTTTATGCGGAATGTATTCGAAATCTGCGCAGTGTAATCCTGTTGACGCAGTATTTGCAAATTCTACAATTTCTCCATTTTCATCAATTAATCTCATTCCTTTTTCGTACAAAGAAATTAGAAGTTGATTCCCCCTTTTTTTAATACCATCTATATTACCTTCTCCTAAATGGTATACATTTGAAATCTGTTTGGTTTTTGTATCAATGGATTTGAGAAAGCCATCTTCATTTACACCAATATAAAGTTTGTCATCTATAAAGGAGATTCCATTTGCATCCCCTATGCTATCACTCTTAATCCATGGGGTTACTTTATTTTCCTTTATTCTGTATAACGTATTATTTCCGGCTTCTGTAATATACATGTTATTTTCATCGTCTAAAGTAATATCATTAATCAAAAAATTATGCTTGATATGATGTCGTGCTTTCATTGTATCATTTTCGATATCGTAAATTGCTATTCCAAACCTTTCAACGATATACAGTAAACCGTCTTTTAAAAACAGTCCTGTTGGTGAAGACAAATTGGGTATCCATTCTTTGTCAATAATCTGACCATTTAAATCAACTTTAGAAATGGAACAGTCAGAATAACTACTGCCATTTCTCACAAAACGTTTATAATTAGAGACATAAAGTACCTTGTTTTCCTTATCGTATACTACGGATTCTGGAAACTCTAACCCTTCAGAGATTTCCCAAACTTTTTCGATAATAGGTGGTTCTGTGTCATTAAATAAGGGAAACGATAATAGAATGATTAAAATAGCATGTTTCATTTTTTATGATTTAGTGAGCATTTCGTCATTTATAAATTTGTACATATCAAGGGACTTCCTTTAATGGTGTACAACGTTTAGTATATAGCAAGTAGGGCAGTCGAAAGCGATGAACTTTCGAGTTTGCTCTGAGCCATATTTTTACATTTTGTTTTTAACTTCTTCATTTTAAAAGCCAAATTGAAAATTTGGCGGTGTTAATAAATAGCACTGAACTTTCTTAAACCACCGAACGCCCTATTTGCTATATACAGTGTTGTAGTGCGTTTTTTTAATTCCATACACTTAGTATAAATGGCTTGAGAATCTCTAGTTTTCCATTAACCTTATCCAAAGGAATTTTTGTTGGACTACTAAAAGTTACTTTCTTATCGATTTCGCTATTTCTAAATGACATTATTTTCGCTGAAATTATTATCCCAAATCTGGTTACCACTCGCACTTTTGTTTCAGGACAGTAGTATCCATCTCGTCCTTCATATTGCAAAGCATCTGCTTTAACTTCATTTTTAAGTTCGTTTGATGATAACTCAACTTCAAAGGTTCTTTCAGGTGCTTCTGCAAACAAGACATTGTAAGTTTTTCCATTGTCCAAATAATACCAACAATTAACTTCTTCAGTAGTTGGCTTATACACATAAGAACCAATTCCTATCAATACAAATAGAGATGCTAAAAGAACTTTTTTTGCACTCGTATTTATGAATTTAAGTTCAATTTGAGTTGATAAAAGAAGTCCGATACTTAATAAAAAGGGAATAACACCTATTATCATTCTTCCGTAATTACCTTCATCGAAGAATATCACAAAGCCAATTGTTTCGGCACTTGATATTAACCAAAGGCAAGCAGATGCTAGGAAAATTAAATTCGCTTTTTTGTATTTACTAATTCCTGAAATCAGAGCAACTACTGTCAAAAGTGTTAGGAATGGAAAATGTGGACCAACAGAGAAAAGTTTAGTCCAAGCCATAAGCAATCCCCAAATCACCAACAAAATCGAAAGTATATATTTCAGTTTTTTCATTTTTAGTCAATGCACTACAACTAGTTGATAATGGCAACAAGTCTCCGTTATCTGCCTGTATCAGCTATGTAACGGAGATATTGCCGTTATTTTTCCTGTAAGTACTTTTACTTAACCAATATCATTCAAATGTAATAGCTACTAATAGCCTTGCGGTTCAATATATAAACTCTGATAAAGAATCTATCACCTCCTAACAAAGAACATGATTTTTACAGGTTTATCTAAGGATATTAACCAAGCGAATGAGTTAGCTGATGATCTCCCTGGATTTTGCTCTGGATTCAAGCTTAGTAATTACGTAGTCAATAGTATTGCTTGATAGAGAAGATACCGAAGTCTTGAGTTTCTTTCTTTTACCCAACTCGATATCTTCTCAATTTTTTAAATCAATGGGTTATTTCAAATGAACCGCAAGAAATCCCATCATGGCTTCGTATAAGTCCATTCGGTTTTCTTCTTTACCAAATCCGTGGCCTTCGTCATATTTCACCATATAGGGTACTTCCATATCCTTGCTACGCAGTGCCTGTACGATCTGGTCGCTTTCATCTATATTGACCCGAGGGTCATTAGCTCCCTGCACGACAAAGAGTGGCTTCTCGATTTTATCTATGTGGAAAACCGGAGAAACCTCCTCCATGATCGCCTTTTCTTCCGGAACTTCCGGGTCGTACCAGACTGCCTTCAGGATGGGCAGATAAGGAGCCCAGTAGGGCGGTATTGTTTCCATAAAGGTAAATAGGTTGGATACACCCACGTAATCTACCCCACAAGCATACAAATCAGGGGTTTTAGTAAGCCCGCGTAAAACAGCGTATCCTCCGTGACTACCGCCGTAAATGGCTGCTTTACTTCCATCGACCCACCCTTGCTCAATCACATACTGCAAGCCATCTTCCACGTCATCCATCGCTTTACGACCAATCTGTTTGAATCCGCCACGTAAGAACTCTTTACCGTATCCCCCGCTTATTCTGAAATTGACGTGTAATGTAGCGTAACCGCGACTGGCAAATAGCTGGGCTTCGGGGTTAAATCCCCAAGAATCACGAACACCCTGGGGGCCACCGTGAGGGTTAACAATCACCGGTACTTTTTCGCCATCTAAGGCTTGTTTTGGCAACGTGATGTATCCGTGCAGTTGAATACCATCCCGACTCTGGAAAGAGATAGGGCGCATTTCAGCCATATCTTCCTCTTTCAATTGGGGCATCAGGTCAAATAATAACTTGATTTCATCTTTGGCTACGTCGTACGAATAGTATCTGCCGTACAGTTTGTCACTGGTTACATAGATCAAGTATTGGCTTTCGTCATCGGTTTTACCCGAAAGATAAAAGTCATAATCAGGAAACTCTTCTTGTAACCTGGTATGGAGCTTTTTGTAGTAATCACTAACCGGAACGATGTGATACTTTTCACCTTCATAGCTGAAGTAATCCAGTTCCCAATTTCGGTTGCGAGAAAGGGTGGCTCCCGAAACATCGTAACTATCGTTAGAAAATAGTTTTTCAATTACCTGGTCTTTCGCCAAATCGTATAAATAGATTTCGGACTTATCCGAATCCAGATTAGAAAGAACGTAGGCATCGTGCGGATTTTCAGAAGCATAGTCAAAACTGAGGATATTAAAAGTATCGTCCCACTTAGTGGTCTTCATCAGTTGGTAATCACCCGATTCTACCGCGTAGTAAATCTCGGAGTTGATGCCGTCTTTAAGCCGGGTAAAGCCGCGAAGATTACCATCCTTATCAAATTCATACCCCATAATTGGATTGGCAAGATCAGTGTTCTCATACAGTTGCTCAATTTCTCCTGAAACGATATTAATTTTGTAAGGATCAAACACCTGGGCGTTGTTCTTATTCATGGCGATGATCATGTGGTCTTTATCCTCTTTCAGAAGTGTCAGGATATTAACCCTAACCCCCTCGTAAGGGGTAAGTTCTTTTTCATTGGCACCGTCTACGTCGACTGCAAAGAGGTGATAATCTTCATTTCCTCCCTTGTCCATGACGTAAATCAAGCGGTTATCGTTGGCCCATCCGTAGCCACGTACCAGCTCTTCGCCCTCGGTAATTACGCGCTTTACTTCATCAGTTTTGATGTTTTTGACATACACATGGTTTTTCAGGTTCTCATCTTTCTCACGATAGCTCATGTAGGCTCCTTGAGGAGATAATTGAAAAGATGAAGAAGCAGGCTTGGCAAAATAATCAGAAACAGAATAGGTATAGCTTCCAGTTTCTTTGGCTGCCAGTGCCTTTAGCTCATCCTCCGTACTGGGTAGTAAAGTATTACCTGGCTTATCAACTTCACCTTTGGATAGACTTAAGGGCATTTCTGCACCTGCTTGTTTAAAAGTACCTTCCATGGTCTCTCCATCAACCTCGGCAACGTAGGCAACTTGTCCTCCCATGAGTGAAAGACTTAGCTCACCGTCTGCATAGTTTACTTTTTCCACAGGAACACCACTAGCCCCTTGCGATGGGCTGTCCATAGTAGCGGTTAGGGCATCATCGGTGCCAGAGAAGTGAAATATCAGGGGAATTTCCTGCCCTGATGCGCTAAGTTTCCCACTCCAGTCACCTTCTATTGTTTGTGCTTGTAGCATGTTTACTAAGAAAGTTAATACAATTAAAAAAAGAAGCTTCTTCATTCGTGTAGTGTTTTAATAATTACCTCGAAAGATAGACAAATTTCAAATATAGCGTTTACCATTCGTAGCAGAAAGACCATTATCTTCCGAAACTCTCAGTCAAAGTTGAGATTTAATGCTGAACTATCTTTTTATTTTATCGGCTATAACGGTCTGGCTAAAGCCAGACTTTAGTTGGCTTTAGGTTTTGTTGGCGATAGTGTTTCTATAATTCCTCAACCAGTTGAATATTATTTCCGCAGGTATCATTGAGAATGGCATATTTTACATTCCCCATTTCAGTTGGTTTAACGCTGAACTCTACATTAAGCTCCATCAACCGTTCATATTCAGAATCCACACTTTCAACGTCAAATTGTGTCCAAGGAATTCCTGCCTCCATCAATGCATCTTGATATACTTTGGATGGTTCAAAGTGATTAGGGGCTGGTTCCAACAATAATTCTGGCCCATCCTGCCATTCTTCTGAAACTAAGGTCAACCATCTATTGCCACCACCTAACGGTTCGTCCTTCTTTTTGATAAAGCCTAATTTCTCAGTATAAAATCTTAAGGCTTTTTCCTGGTCTCGTACTGGAATGCTAATCAGGGTTACTTTCATTTTCTGTGATTTTTACATTACTGCCAACGGCTAGATAAGCTCAGTAAGCATATCTTTTTAATTGATTCAAAGTTACTTTTTTGTACTGAATACTGCTCATAGCTCTGTCTGCTCATTGAGCTTATCATTTGTTGGCAATTGTGATTTTCCCATTCTGCCATCCCTTTGGCAAATACAGATTTAAGCCTGTTGCCTTTTCAATTTCTAACAAATCATTTCTTAGTGCTATTGACCTCAGCCCAATTTCATTTCTATTTAAATCGGCTTTTTCCAACATCAATTCATCTTTCATTTTTCCTAGAAAACCATAGGATGTTGAATCATGATTATTCATAGCCGCAGTTCTCCAATCTTCAATTGTAGCGAATTCGTAGGGATGTAATTCGCCTTTTTCAATGGCTCTAATAAGCCTTGGTCTTATGTTCAAATACAAAGTATCATTTTGATTGTATTCCTTTGAGATTGAATTATGGTGACTTAAAATAACCGAGACCCACCAGTCGTTGCCTATTAATTGTTCTCCTGGATAACCTTGTTCATCAAGAATCTGGTTGAGGTGTTCTAATTGTTCTTCACTATGAGGAGCAAATTTTCTTTCAGAATATTTCCTTTTGGATTTTTGTCCAATTCTGATAAACGCCCCAAGTGCCTTCTTTTGGTCGTTCTTAAACATTTCATGGACTTGTTCTTTAAGCCGAAAATTTAGTTTTGATAAGTAAATTTTGTGGAGTGAATCATATGCTGATACAATCTTCGACCATTCAGAATATTCTTTTAACGATTGTAAATTTTTACTTTTGTTGATGCTTTTGAGTGTCCAGCCAGCCTTGATTCCCAGCCTAGTAAATTCCAATCCTGATTTATAATCATTTTCATATGCGCTGAGTTCTGTTGCAACCTTGATATCTCTTAGGAACAAGAAATCAAATTGTTTAAAGAGAGAGTCAAACATATTAATTGCAGAAGTGTGTTTTCCTTCAACAATTAGCTGTTCGCATTCAATTACTTTCGAGTGGTAGTTCAGGTAGTTTTCTTGGGCTTTGCTCTTGGTAGAAAACAAAAGGTGACCTATAAGAATAAGAGTTAAGGTAAATTTTGTCATAATACAGAAGGATCTATATTTTATTTAAATTGTTGCCAACAAATTGATAACGGCAATATCTCCGTTATCCTGCTGATACTGGCGGGTAACGGAGATATTGCCGCTATTTTTTCTATAGGTTAGCTCTTTTTCTTAGCCGATATCATTCAAGTGTAATAGCCACTAATAGCCTTGTGGTTCAATATACAAACTCTTATCAAGAATGAAAGGGCAGGCTCATTATGGGGTTGCCCTGCTTGCTTATTAGAAGTTAGCTACTACCAGTAGTTACCAGTTCGGGTATGGTGAACTTATCAGTTAATTGGGAAAAGTGCTTGGCTATTTCCAGAAGCTTATGGTCGGCCCATTTCTTTGCGTGTATCTGCACTCCAACTGGCATACCATTCTTTTTCAACCCTATGGGAATAACCACTATAGGATGGCCAGAAAGGGCTGAAGTAAAATTATAGGATGCAATTGCTTTCGTATACGGAACCTTCTGCTTGTTAACCGTAAATGATTTACCCGCCTTTTGGTGTTCAAACGCTTCAATAGCCGCTACCGGAGTTATCCATAGATCGTATTGATGAAGAAATTTATGATAGGTGTTGGCAAAATGATCCTTATAGTCGAGTGTTTTAGTATACTCCCTGGCAGAGATACCGATACCGTCGTAGATTCCCTTTGCCCAAGCGTGGTCCTTATATTTTCCTCGAATAAAGCAGTACATAAGTGTGCTAGCCAAAGGTAGCTTAGGCATATTAATCTCGAACTCATACCCCGTAATCTTTCCACAAGTATGGTACGCCTTGTCTTCATCATACGAGGGTTCATCTTTACTAATGGTATGCTCTTTCTCAGCCAATTTGCTAATAAATCCTCTAAAAATCTCTAGATACTCATGATCAATGGGCACTTTATTCATGGATTCTGAGACGGCAATATTCAGTGAGCTACGGTTCCAGGATGTACTTTTAAAGGCGACGGGCGGAACTTCTGCCAACGGATGCGTATCGTGATTCCAAAGTACGTCCATCATCATGATTAAATCCTCTACATTCTTAGCTAAAGGCCCGGCTACAGTAACCTGCCGTTGCCCTTGCGGCTTGTTAGGAAACCGAATATGTCCTCGGTTAGAAAGCGCATTTTCAGTGGGACGAATTCCGCAAATACCGCAGAAGTGAGCGGGTACCCGGATGGAACCACCCTGATCGCCCCCCAGTTCAACTGGGCTTAAACCAGCAGCTACGGCAGCCGCGGCACCACCAGAACTGCCGCCGGGTACTCGGTTTAAGTCATAAGGGTTATTGGTTGTTCCGTTCCAAAAATTGGTTGCCTGCCAGTCTATGCTAAATAGAGGAACATTCGTTTTTCCTATAATAATAGCTCCAGCATTTTTTAATTTTTGAATAAGAAGTGCATCCTGATTAGCAACGAAATTTCGGTAGAGTGGGTGACCATTCGACACTTTTAATCCCTTCACCCAAAAGTTGTCTTTCACTGTCATGGGTAGGCCGTGCAATGGCCCCAGAGGTGCATCCTTACGCAATTTGCTTTTCTCTTCAGCCTCCTTCATAATGTCATCTCGCCGTCGCATATTGAAGATAGCATTGATCTGGGGATTATACCGTTCAATTTGCTTCAAGAACGCCTCTACTACTTCAGGAATAGTTAATTCACCGGACTTAATCAGCTTCACAAGCTGGTGAGCCGGAAGATATACAATTTTCTCGCTCATGTTTTTTCTTCAAAAGAACATCATTGAACGTAGAATCTCTTTGACAAATGTCAAAATCGTGCTCTTACCCGGCTCAGCGTTTCTTGTGATATACCCAGGTAGGAAGCAATATGTCCTAAGTTGACTCTTTGGACAATAGAGGGATTTTGCTTTACCAGCTTTTCATACCGTTCCTGAGCAGTGTGAAATAGCAAACTTTCTATTCGCTCGGCTAGATCAATGTATATCTTCTCTAAAAATACTCTGGCGGTTCGTTCATGTTGAGGGTTCTCGAGTAAAAATTGAGTTAGCTCACGGTAGTTGAGTACTATTAGTGTAGAGTCTTCCAATGATTCAATGTTGTATCTACTCGGTTTCCTTTGGATGAAACTATCAATGGCGGTAATAGCACCCTGATCAATAGCAATATGAGCCGTTACATCCTTTCCATCTCGATGGTAAAACGCCCGAACAACCCCGAATTTAACGAAATACAAGTTATTGCAAATCGTTTGCTCGCGATGGATAATCTGATTTTTTAAATAGGTCTTGGTCTGTAAGACGCTGCTAAAACTGGATATGAATTGATCTGAGTCCAAACCCCTTTCTTGTGATGAATGCTGTTATTGGCAATATAGCAAAGTATCCTATCTAACAGATGTTAGGAGCTACTGAATTTCAAGATGGTTGTTCTTCCCCTTATTACATCAATTCAGTAATCTCTTTATCAATTGCTGTTACCTTTTCCTTGGCTTCAGTGATGGGAAGCCCCTCCGGTGAGCCCGACCAGAGCAACTACGATAAGTACCGCCTCATCCGTACCAAGGAAGCTCCCGTAGAGATTGAAACCTTTTTCGTAGAGAACGGCATTGATCCTACCGGACTGGGCGAGCCTTCCTTACCACCGGTAATGGGCGCCTTAGCCAACGCGTTGTATGAGGCGACGGGTTCCCGTTTGTACGATCAGCCCTTCGCCCAACGGGATATTAATATGGGTTGATGTAATTGTTAGAGTATTTATAAACGAAAGGGTAAGTTCATTGGGACTTGTCCTTTTTTCTGTTTCTGACGGATAATAATATGCGACCATTCGAGGTATGCCGTCATATCTAGTGTAAATGACAGATATTTAGAGTTCAGCATTTATTATTCTTCGTCTGTACGGAAATACAATTTTGTGAATTCTACCTACTTTCTCGATATCATCTTCAAAAGTAATTAGTTGCAAAGATCTTAGCATGAATGGTGGTCTTCTAGGTTCCCCTTTTGAAATAAGTTCAACATTAGCCTTTGAAGAAATTGCTATTCCTGCTTCTATGCAAGTATTAAGATTGTCGTCCGAAATATCAGCTACTGTTAAAAATGAATTTTGTATGGACTGAATAATGGATAATTGTATCGGTTCATCAGAAATATCTGTACCAATAATTGTGACCATGCCTGTTATCCTTTCAATTAAGTGTCGGAAATAATTTGTGGCATTTTTTGCTTCATTATCCAAGTCTAAAGCACAAAATATATATTGTGGATTTGGTGGTTTACGCCATTCATCCATCAAGTTTTCAATTTCTATTTTTATCTCATCACTAATTTCATGAGCATTTGTATCTAACTGAAGCCACTGATTCTTTTGCCCATTGACCGAAATGATTTTTGGATCAGAGATTATTAAAGTTGGAATTTGTAACTGGTTAGCATAATCTATTTCTTTCAGAAAGTATTTATATGGCCTTTCTCCATCATTGGCTTCTTGATTATTTCGGAAAGGAATGATACAAACAAATGCACCACAGCTTGACATGATTCTTTCAACTCTATTCCCTTCGCCAAATTTCTGTTGATCCTCAGAATCTCCAATGAGTCGAAAACCTATTTTATCTAATTGCATCATTACAGATATGGCACTTCTGTTATCATTTGCTCTCCAAGAACAACTTATATAAATGTCTTTTGAATTACTTGGATTAGGTCTTTTCTCTCCAGGATAAAATGATTTGATTATGGAAATTGCATTATCCGGTGATAATTTTTCTTGTTCAATATTAATCCAAGTCATTCCTTTCATAATATTGTCAGGCGATGACGTGCCGAATCTAAGTATAACTACTCTAAAATCAGGATGATTACTTTTTTCATCCATCGCAGAATTGTATTCGTTCTTAACCCACCCTTTGTCTACAGAGTTTTGGGTAGCGATGATGATTATTCCTCTAGAACGAGAAATCGCCTTTTGAAGATCGGTGGCAAGTAATGAGCCTCCACTTAATTCTCTTGGTGCATACCAAACTTGGAAGCCTGCGAATTCAGATAACCAGTTATCTATATTGTCGGCAATGTGTCTGTCTTCACTTGCATAACTAAGAAATATGTCAAAGTCTCTTTTATGTACTGAATTATTCATTTAATTTATCACTTGCCACTAACAAATTGATAATTGCAATATCTCCGTTATTTTTTCTATCGGTAATACTATTTTTCTAAGCCGATATTATTCAGGTGTAATAACCACTAATGACTACATGGTTTAATATACAAACTCTAATAAAGAATCTAACACTTTTTACAAAGAATATGAACTTCTCGGTTTGGCTAACCTTCAACCAAGGTTCTGCTGTAGAATCCTTTGGCCTCGCTCAATCTTACACATTTGGGAGTATTGGAAATTTTACCTGGAGAAGGTTTTTCTATTCACCAAAGAGATGTGGTGTAACTTTCGCGGCTAAGCAACCACTGCAAGCAACTCAGATGGTGTTAGAATTGATAAATTGCTTTTATTGTAATCCTTCACGTTTCGGGTGACTATGGTAGACACTTTGGCTTCTTCGGCACAGTAGTTTTGTAGGGCATCTTCAAAATCCTTAAACTCGGATTGAGCGGCTTTTTCAACGGTTGATTTACCTACCGATTGGATATCGACAAGGCGAATTATTTTGCTAATGCTAAGCACTACTTTGCATTTTATCACTGCGCTAACTCAGAAATTTCTTGATCAATCGCTTCCGCCTTTTCCTTGGCTTCAGAGATGGGTATCCCCGCTGGTAAGCCGGGTCGTTGGTGGCCGGTGTGAGTTAACCAGGCGTTCCTTAGAATTTCCTGACGTTCGCTTACCAGCCGCAATAGCTTATCGACGTTTTGGAAAGACGATAGCGCTTCCTCAATGCTATCGGCTGAGG
Organism: uncultured Flammeovirgaceae bacterium; assembly: GCA_937884755.1. GTDB lineage: Bacteria > Bacteroidota > Bacteroidia > Cytophagales > Cyclobacteriaceae > Tunicatimonas. The sequence goes on along the minus strand of CAKZYJ010000494.1, from coordinate 61,681 downwards.
CTACCTCTTGCTCTCCCAGATACAATAATACCTCTTTAGCCATCAGCCAGTGACCGGTAGTGCCAGGGTGGATTCCATCCTCGGCCAGGGTAAAAGCAGCATCAGTAAGCCGTCTGCCTTCCAGGTATTTTCGCATGGGCCAGTGGATATCAATCACGTTCCAGTTGGCGGTGTATCGTTTGCTAATTAGCCAGTCTGAGTAAATGTCCAGCACGTTGGCGTAGGCCGCTCCTTTTCGCTCGTCAAATACGGGGGGCGTTGCGTGGATGATAGCAATACCTTGCTTTACAACCTCATTATGAAGCCAGACGATGCCCTCTTTGAATTTGCTAAATCGGTCCTCATCAAACGGTAGATATATCCCATCGTTCATACCGTAGCCGGCAATCACCAGATCGGGCTTTATCGCTGTTAGTACCCGTGATAAACGTTCGTGTAAATCGGGGCGCGGAAACTTACCGTCGGCATGGTTGGGTTCGGATAAACCGGATACCGTTTCGCTAGGCAGGCCCGCATTGATAAATTCCAGCGAATGCTCGGGCTTAACCGCCCTGAAGTAAGTCTCTACGAAGTCCACGTATTCGCCACTCCACGTAATACTATTCCCCAGAAACAATATCTTCTTCACTGATTGCGGTAATTCATACGCTGACTGAGCGTGCCCACTAATCTGAAATCCAACTAAAAAGGACAAGTAAAGGAGTAATTGTTTCATAGCGGCGGAAGTGGCTCGGATGGGGATAAAATGATAGTATCGCTACATTATCAGCTAACGAGCGGTATAAAGTTCAGCGGCTTTTTTGAGTAAGTCTAACCGAACCTCCCGGCTGTTGCGCCTTCGGTAGGCAGCTTTGGTTTTGTAGGCCACTACTGTATTGATGGCAGGGTAGACTGTAATGCTTTGCCCCATCGCCCCCTGAGCGGAATAAGCGCCTTTTAGTCGTTCGTCCGAGGTATTTTCCCAGAGCCACCACATGTAGCCGTAGCCAAAATCCACGCCGGTCCCTTCAAATACCGGAACGTTGCTATTTAGTTCTTCGTACGAGGTGCGTTGCTTCAGCATTTCGTCCACCCACGCTTCGCTAATGAGTTGTTTACCATTCCAGTTGCCGTGGTGCAGCATGAGCAAGCCGATGCGGGCCATATCGCGGGTAGAAAACCACATGGGGTAGGCCAGGTACTTAGAGATGGTAGTATCGCCCTGCTTCTGTTGTAGCGATCGGTCCCAGTCTTGCATATTTAGCGGTTGGGCTAATTTTCGTTCTACTTCATCGTAGATGTTTTTCCCGGTTTCCTGTTCAAATACGTAGCCGGCTACGTTGAAATCCCAGTTGCTGTACAGCCAGTAGGAACCCGGTTCTACCGAGCCTCGCGCCGGGGCGTACTGCTGCATGCCGCCGGGGTACCCTTCAGGGTGATACACTCCAGAGCGAGCCGAAATCAAATCCTGGATGGTAGCCTGTTTCTCAATGGGCAAAATGCCTTCTACATCATCAAGGCGGAGCTCCTCAATGGTTTTGTCCAGATCGATCTGACCATTTTCCACGTATTCGCCGTACAGCATGGCCAACACACTTTTACGGCAGGAGGCGATATAGCTATTCTCCTCCACGTCGCCATACTCAAACACAATGTTACCGTCGTGCACAATAAGCAGGCCGGTGACGTAAGAACTATCGATAATGTAGCGGCGGAAGGCCTCACTTTTTTCAGCATCCCAGCCCTGGGCTTGGGGGATTTCGGTGTAATTCCAATCTTCGCCGGGGAAGGTCTGGGCGAGACTACTCACCCCAGCGAGCATGAGCAGGGTACAAAATAGGTAGAAGGTTTTTCTCATGGTTAGGAGTTTATCAAACTAGCGTTATACTGAGTGTTAGCTGCCAATATACCAATTGTGCGAATAGCAACGAAAATACTAAGCTTGCTTAGGCCGCGAAGGGAGATGATGAACTCGTTAGTAGTAGTTTCCAATTATTCCTTCTCGACCACCACTTTGGTCACTTCGGTAGGAATATTCTGTTGATTATTTTTTCTGAAAATGGGGACAGCGCGCTCACTCATGGCTTCGTATTTCTTCAAAAATAGCCCTCGGCGATTAGTAAAATTTTTGCCATTAGTTTTATCAATGGTAATTAGTCCTACCGGATAGAAGCCGCTATTTCTACTCTCTTCGCTGATGATTACTTCCTCTAAAGGGCGGTTGTTTTTGGTTTGCCACAGATGGTCGCCCTGCGGCAGCATATCTACCTCCTTGAGCGTCAGTTCCAGTTTGTTGTCGCTCACTTTAACTACCATATAGTTCGTGCGGGTGTTGTAGCCGATCAAACCACCGTGAGCTACCTGCATAATACCGTCCCGTTCGGTACAGGTAATAGCGTGCACCTCACCGCAGAGGTAGGCATCCACATTGTACGATTTCATCAACTGCCAAAACTCCGATTCTGCTCCCTCTTCAATGGTTAGGCCACTGGAACTCCACTGCCGTACCGGACTCAGTACAGGGGTATGCCCCATCACAATTTTATGCGTGGCATCCGCATTATCTTCCAGTACCTGCCGACACCACTGAAGTTGCTTGCCGGTTACTCCCGCCTTGACCAAGCCCTGATCGCTGTCGCCGGGTTCAAAAACATCTACCGAAATAAATAGCACGTTTTTGTGCCGCCACCAAAAGGCAGTGCCCTTCATATGGTCTGGTCCGTTCTGGGGCATACCAAGGTGGTGGTTAAAGGCTTCTTTATACATTTTTACCGCGGCTAATTTCTTGTCAGTGTGCCAGGGGTTATCGCCTACCTCGTGGTCTCCGATAGCGGTGTAGTATTTCAATCCGTGCTGCTCCATTCGGCTTTTCCAGGCGGAATAGTAGCGATTAGCGTACTTCTGAATAGTATCGGCATCATTCCATTCGGGGGCATCCCAGTGCCCCATCACCAGGTCGCCAGCCACCAGCAGAAAATCCGGGTTTTCATCTTTCACCGATTGCAGTACGTAGGAAAGCGCATCTTCCCAACCCTCCTGCGGGTAATCGCAGTCTACGTTCAGAAAATCGGGCATACTTACGAAGGTCCAGCTTTCTTCCTCCTCAGTTGGGGCTGGCGAGCAAGCTTGAACTAAAGTTGCGATGATCATAAAGAAAAATGCTGTCAGTAGTGCTTTCATGTCGGTTGCTTGGTGAGGGCTGAGTTGAAAGGTGTCAGTCGTACCCGTGGTACAGATAAATAGCGCCGTAGGTCCAGTTCGGTTCGGGCATGCCGGGGTAGTCAAAACGATCCATCATCAGCGCTACGTATTTGAAAGGATAACCTTCGGGTAATTGAATTACATTGGGCCATACTCTGGTACCGGATGTTTCGTTCCAGGGAGGTAAATCCATTTGTAAGGTACCAACTTCTGCCAGATCGGGGTAAGTATAAATGAATATTTCTCTCTCCTTACTTCCGGAAAAGGCGTACAGCTTATCTCCGATTTTCTGAAGGGATGTGCCGGTGGAGTTGTGCTTCACCGGACCGGCAATTTGTTCGTACTCTTTATTCCAATAGTCTGATTCCAGCATGATGGCTTTATAACCATCCTGGTTCACACAGGTGAGCATCCGCCATTTTCCTGCTTCCGCATCGAACAGCAAATGAGGGTCTTCAATATCTCCCACTACCCCAAAGGGTGTGGCGCTCATTACGGAGAAGCCGAAGCGGGGATCCCTTTTACTCTCCACGACCAGCAACTGCTTTTTTTCTTCATCGGGATTAGCGAAGGCGCTAAAGCCCGTAGTGATCCCTCGCCAGAGGTCCTGGGTGCGGTCGTAAAAAATATGGGAAGCGATCTCGTTGCGGAGTAGGCCATCGTCACGGTCAAATAAGATAACACCCTCCAGTCTGACGTCAAACACGGATGGGTTCATGCTAAATACGCCTTGAATATGGTGGGGTAAGGCCCGCCCCCGAATAGACATGGTATACCACAGCCGCCCCTTATCCAGCAAGGGATCACCATTTTCGTAGGTAATTGCTCTGATATCAGCCAGTCCAACCCCGGTGGTAAGGGCTATTTTGGCTTGGTTGATCGCCACCTGCCCTTCTAGCAGTTGCAGGTATAAGCTCGACTGAAACGAATGAATACAATGTTTGCTACGTAAGTCCAGGTAGGTATTGAAATCGCTCTGTCCTATCACTTTTGGCAAGCCTTGATTATGCGAATATAGCACCAGCCCGCTGCCTAGCATCTGCAAGATGATTTTGCCCTTGATGCTTTCTTGTCCCGTAAGATTTACCGCCACCGATTCTTCGGCTATTACTTCATCGTTTTTGGTAACCTTGAGCTGTACTCCAGTAAGCAAAGTGTCCTTAACCAAGACAGTGATAATGAACTGCTCCTGTTGGTTGGTATCAGAAAATTCAAAACCAATTTCTCCTTCTCCGCTGCACGAAGCCAGATCGATAGAGTAGGTGGCAAACGGATTAAAGCCTCCCAACCATATTCCGGTTCGGGTTTTCTGCTCAGACTGGATTACCAACTGTTCATTACTTACCGAAACTTCGGCCTTCTCACTTAAGTAATGACGGATGGGATACATGGTAGACAAGCCAACTACTGCTTTAGGCTCGAGCTTGGCTAGCAGGATTGACTGCTCTTCGTCGAAGATCATTCTCTGCACACCCTGCCGGACAAATTGTATTTCACTGGGTAAAACCTGACTATTGCCCACATTATTTACGGTAACGATCAGCAATAGTGAAAGGAAGGTGTAACTGGCAATTTTCATGGATACGTAAGCCACTAGGGAAAAGTAGTTCGAAAGCAGCATGCGGCTAACAAGCTGTTACCATTCAGGCTAAATTTTCGGAAATATTCAGATTTTTCAGTAAGCTGGTAGTATTAGTCAGAAACTTAAAGTTGGCGGCGAATACGTCAAAATCAGTCATGGGAGTACTGATCTGCGGTTCAAATAACTCCTTGGTGGTGGCTATTGAAACGTACACCTGATTCCCCTGAAAAGATATTTCGTAGCGCATCTTATCTTCCACCACTTTCTCTCGAGCCGATAGAATAGTTTCCAGAATTTTGGGCTGGAGTAGTTTGGTAGCCATCGCTTTATTATCCGAATACACCTGATACTCTTTCCTGAACGCTAAGTGTTTCACTTCTACTTTTTCCCAATCATCGTTAATGCGGCTCACCGGGTGCACCTGGGGAGTAAACTTGGAAAGAATCCAGATCTTGAGCGGAAAGTGAACTGGGGTAGTGCCAACAAAAAACAGCCCTTTAAAAATATAGGAAGTAGCCCCACCTCTGTCAACGTCATTTTTATTATTCGCCCAGTTGTACCATAGGTTAATTTCTCCCATTTGGAAAGCGTACCGATCAAAATCGCCCTGAATCAGATCTTCACATTTGACTGAATTAAACTGGTGAAAGAGACCGCTTTCTTTCATGATATCTTCTTCTAGGTTACCATCCATATCGTAGCTGTACTGCGGACCTAATGCTTGAATCAGTTCCTGAAAGATATTTTGCTTATAATTTCTCTTGAAATCATTTACTGCCCGGTGATACAGCAGGGTGTATACCGTGATACTTATTGTTGCTGATACCACCGATCCCCAGAAAAGACCCATCACGAAGAATAATAATACCAGAATAATCCCCCCTACGATTAGGGAGGTTTTTTTGATAGATTCCAGCTTCTTAAGAACGACAAGTCGCTGCTCTTCAAGTGCTTCTAACCTCGGAAGTAACAGCTCATATAGCTCTTTAATATCAGAATCCATTTATTCGATTTTAAGCGACTTTAGCAATAGTTCTGACTTTAAGATAGAAATAATTTTCTAATGTGTTAGCCGAGGTTTAGTAACTGAGAGGTGCCCTGCCTACCTAGAATGGCTCTCCGTGGGTGTAGCGCATGATGCTACGGGCAGCGGAGCGCCAGCGCTTCACCAACTGTACTCCAATTTCGGAACTGATTTTGGCACCAAATAGTCGTTGGGTGTTGCGCCCTACCCAGAGGCGAGCGGCAAATTGCCTTTTCCAGGCGTCGGCGTACTGGGTTTCTAATGCGGTACGATCGAAACCAACGGGACTGTAGTGCTGAATAATCAGGTCGGAGAGGATTTTTGCGGAGTGGATGGCCATGGCCATACCGTTGCCGCAGAGCGGAGTAATGAGTCCGGCGGTATCGCCCGACATCAGGATGTGGTTGACAACCGGTTGTTTGGGCGCGAAAGATATTTCGTTGATCACTTCCGGCTGGTCGAGCAGAAATTCAGCGGAGTGCCACAGATTTTTAAGATACGGATTTTGGTGCAGTACCTTAGCTTCCATCGCTTCAATGGAACCGTGTTTGCGAAGTTGTGCCCGACTGCCCAGATAACATACATTATAGCGCCCATCTTCTACCCGGGAGATTCCACAGTAGCCCCCGGGAAAGTTATGAAGGGCAATTATATCATCCGGGAAATCTACTCGCATATGATACTTCACCCCGATGTAGGGCGAGCGTTGCTGGATAAATGGCCGATCCAGTTGCTTATCTAACCGGGCGCGTTTGCCGTAAGCCCCAATCACCAATCTTGCTTCTACCACTTCATTCTGTGGCAATGTAACCCGAAAATGACCCTCCGAAAAATCTACTGATTGTACCGCCGTTTGCTGACAGATTTCAGCCCCGGCTTGTTGAGCCCGCTGGTAGAGAAAATGATCCAGCGCGTGGCGGCTCACTCCAAACCCACCCAAATCGAGCGGCATACTGGCCGAAGCTCCCGAACAGGCCGTTAAGGTAAATTCTCGGATAGAGGAAGGTTCCAGTTCGTAAGGGAACGCATTAATCGATTCCAGAAACGGCACTACTTCGTTAGAAATATACTCCCCACATACCCGGTGGAAGGGATAGGTTTTCTTTTCTAGCAGAAGCACGTTTAATCCGGCCTCCGCCAGGCGAATGGCATTAATCAGCCCGGCCAGTCCGCCGCCAATGATGATGATGTCTTTCAAAAAACCGGAGGTTTAGGAATATACGGTAAAATTAGTAATCCGCTTTCTAACCAATTTCTACGGATTAAACAAGCTTTGGTGACTGATTTCTTACTGACTGATAGAACACTAGGATTACTTTACCAATGCAAAATTGTTATTAGAGTGACCAACAATTTCATATTTGGTTTTGTAAATTGCTGGAATGTTACGCAGCAATCATTGGCTATTATCCTTCGCAACCCTTCTTATTTTCTTACCTCTTTTTACCCGAGGTCAATCGACTTGGGTAGGTCCATCCGATAATCTTGATCACGGAAAATTACGGGTTTCAGAAAATAAACGATTTCTGGTTTTTGAAGACGGCACTCCCTTCTTCTGGTTAGGGGACACAGCCTGGGAGCTATTTCATCGACTTTCAAAGGATGAGGCTGCCATGTATCTTGAAAATCGTAGAGCTAAAGGCTTTACGGTAATACAAGCCGTGATTCTAGCCGAGTTGGAGGGGCTGGATGTTCCGAACGCGGAAGGTCATCTTCCTCTGGAGGGGTATGATCCGACCAAAATTAACGAAGCCTATTTTCTACATGTAGACTGGATCATCAAGAAGGCTGCCGAAAAAGGAATGTTTATTGGACTGGTACCAACTTGGGGAGACAAGGTGACCAAAAGGCACGGGGTGGGGCCAGAAATTTTTACCGTAGAAAATGCCAGAATCTACGGAGAGATCATCGGTAAACGCTACCGAAACTTTTCTAATATTATTTATCTCATGGGAGCCGACCGACCGGGCAGCGAGGAAAAAAATCCTATTTGGACCGCTATGGCGGAAGGTATAAAATCTCAGGATAAAAATCATTTGATGACCTTTCATCCTAATGGAGCACACAGCTCTTCACAATGGTTTCATGATGCGGATTGGTTGGATTTTAATATGATACAAACCAGTCATGGACAGCGCTCTTATGCCGCATATATCCGTTGGCTAATTCCGGACTATGAACGTACACCTATTAAGCCGGTACTTGATGGTGAGCCACGGTATGAGCATTTTCCAGTGGATTGGGATTATCAGACATTTGGGTGGTTTGATGATGCTGATGTGCGTCAGGCAGCCTATCAATCGCTGTTTAGTGGGGCTTTTGGGCACACCTACGGTTGCCATGATGTATGGCAGATGAACGCTCCCCAGCACCAACCTACTCGCTGGGCCAGGCATTATTGGTACGATGTTTTGAATCTCCCTGGTGCCGAGGATATGTTTCATGTGCGGAAGTTATTAGAAAGCCGCCCGTTTCTAGATCGTATTCCGTTCCAGCAAATTGTGACGAATAAATATATGCCAGAAACCGAATATAATGTAGCTACCCGTGGAGATGACTACGTGATGGTGTATTTAGCCGCGGGTAAAGAGGTTCGCTTAGATCTTGATCTTTGCGGTTGGCCTCGGGCAAAAGCCTGGTGGTTCAATTGTCAGACTGGGGCTACGACGCTCATTGGAGACATGGATGCCACCGGTATCAGAGCTTTCACTCCAGCGACAAGACTAAGAGGGAATGATTGGGTATTGGTGCTGGATAATGTGGAAAGGGAGTTTGGGGTTCCGGGGGGAGTACCGCTATTTAAATAGCGTTTTTGTACGTCAAAACCCAGACAATACGAATACCGTACTGCGATGACCTCCAGACTCTAGCCTCCGACCTTTACGCTGCTACCTCCCCGACGTCAGGAATTTTTTCCTCGAAGCGAATCACTCGCTTAGCCATACCCGGAAAGACAAAGCCGTGGAAAGGCCAGACTGACCACCAGTACAGTCGTCCGGCTACGCCCTGCGGGCGATAAGTAGCTGTCTGTAATAAATAGTTCTGCCCGTTTTCCTCAATCACCTTAAACTCCAGCCAGGCATCACCCGGCAGTTTCATTTCGGCGTAGAGCAGCAGTCTACCCTTTTTCTTGTCGGCTACCAGTACTCGCCAGAAATCTAGGGCATCGCCCGGTACTAATTCGCTGTTGCTGCGGCGCCCCCGCCGTAATCCTACTCCACCGATCATCTGGTCTAATATTCCCCGAATCTCCCACAGAAAGCCCAGGTAGTACCAACCTCGTTCGCCCCCAATGCTCCATATATTTTCAATTACCTGTTCTTTGGGCTTACTAAACGGTACTTTACGCACATCACGGAAAACTCCGTGTTCGGGTACCTTCACATGGTCCAGCAGGTTAATATCTACCTTACTGCTATTTAGCGAGTCTTTCCAACTGGAAACTACCTCCCGTTGGGCAATTCGCTGAAATGCTCGTTGTACAGCCTCTTCGTAGGGGATCAGATGCTCTAATTGTACCACATTCTCAATACCGCGTTTCTTCACCACAACTTCGTTCTTCATGCTATCAACCAAGCTGCGAGCTAGCTTGAAGGAGGTGCTGGTGACGAAGTACAACCAAAGAGACGAGAGGCGGGGGGTAAGCACTGGTACCATAATAATGTGCCGGGTTAAACCACGTACTTTGGCAAATTGCATTAGCATCTGTTCGTAGGTGAGTACATCGGGCCCGCCAATATCAAATATTCGCTGGTAGGCAGCCTCCTTACCTAGTACCCCTTCCAGATACTGTAGTACGTTGCGCAGCGCAATAGGCTGACATTTGGTACTGACCCATTTGGGAGCTACCATAAGTGGTAGTTTCTCTACCAGATCGCGAATAATCTCAAACGACGCTCCCCCCGAACCAATAATAATGGCTGCTCGCAGCACTGTGGTCGGCACTCCGCTATTGAGCAAGACGTCTTCCACATTTTTACGCGATCGTAAGTGTTTGGAAAGATTATCGTCATTGACGATGCCGCTGAGATAAATAATTTGCTGACACTGAGTTTTGCTGACCTGATTGACAAAGTTATTAGTCGCTTGCTGCTCCATTTCTTCAAAATTACCTCGGCCTCCCATTGAGTGCACCAGGTAGTAAGCAGCTTCAATATCATTCGGAAGATCCGTAAGGGTTTCTGGCTTCAGTAAATCAGCCTCGCAAAACTCAACACAACCCGACTCAACCAGCGATTGGTCAATGTTCATTCGGCGTCGGTCGCGCACCATACAAACTACGGTATGGCCCGACCGTACTAACACGGGCAACAGCCTCACTCCAATGTAGCCATTAGCGCCGGTTAAGAGTATTTTCATGAGATAGATGCTTTTTTTCTTTTCGCTACTTAGTTAACTCATCTGAGGCTGATGTGTTAATTCATCGGGAGGGATGAGACAACTCAAACTGTATTCTCCGAATTGCATTTTCTGGAAAAATGCGTAATATGAACGCAAAAACCGACGACATGCTACGACAATCCTGCTACACACTGGGCCTATCTATTCTCTTCGCCTGCTCATCTTCTCCCAATCAATCCACCTTAGGGGAGGTTGAGGAGACCGCTCCAGCTTACCCCACCGTCGGTACGATTGACCGGGTTGACGACGCCTTGAATCAGGTGGTTTCGGCTGATGCTCAGTTGGAGTTGCTGGCCGAAGGCTTCGACTGGTCGGAAGGGCCGGTTTGGGTTCCGCGAGATGGTGGTTATCTGCTGTTCTCGGATATTCCGCCCAATCGGGTATACAAGTGGCAGGAGGGCGATAGCATCTCACTGTATTTGGAGCCAGCTGGATTTTCGGGAGCAGAATTTACCGGAAAGGAACCAGGCTCTAATGGCTTGCTGCTAGATGATAACGGAAATCTGGTACTCTGTCAGCACGGCAACCGGCAGGTAGCTCGCATGAATGCTCCGCTGGATAATCCGCAGTCTGATTTTGTTGCGATTGTAGGGGAGTACGAAGGAAAGCGGCTGAATAGCCCTAACGATGCAGTCTTTCACAGTAACGGTGATATATACTTTACCGACCCACCCTACGGCCTACCCGGCGGAGCGGATAGCGAGGAGAAGGAGTTGGACTTTCAGGGAGTGTATCGCTTTTCGGTGGCCGATAGCAGCCTGACCCTGCTGACGGATGAAATGAGCCACCCCAATGGCATTGCGTTCTCGCCCGATGAAAAAACACTGTACGTAGCCAATTCCGACCCGGAGCGCGCCATCTGGATGGCCTACGATGTGCTGGACGACGGAACCATTGACAACGGACGCGTCTTCTACGATGCCACCGACCAGGTGGGTGAGGAGAAGGGCTTACCCGACGGTATGGCCGTCCACAGCAGCGGCCACGTATTCGCTACCGGGCCGGGAGGCGTATGGATTTTTAACGCGGAGGGCACGCATTTAGGCACGCTCAAAACCGGACAGGCCACGGCCAACTGTGCGTTTAACGACGATGAATCCGCCTTGTATATTACGGCCGATATGTACCTGATGCGCTTACCTCTGTTTGATGATTAATGATTGATGAGTAATGAATAGTATTATGATTAGTCATCAATCATCACTCATTAGTCATTAATTGAAGGTAGTGCTCGTTGGGCTTGCAGTAGGTGCCGTTGGGTGTGGGCTAGTAAAAAGCGAAAGCAGTCGCCGAGGCGAAGGCGCACTAACGGGCCAGCTAGGGTAGTAACTTTAGTATTGTTCACCGACACATTTTGCGCCTGCTGGGTGAGATACTCAAAGGTTTGCTGGTGGTTGATAAAGCGGTTAATGACCTCTTCGGGTGAGCGGTGATCCGTCATGGGCTTAATACGCTCGAAGGTTTTCATTTTGAAGGATATTTTACCGTCCTTCTTGGGTTTCATGGAGCTAATAGACATTCGCCCGAGCCAGGTAGACTCGTAGGTTTCTTCGCTGGTATCGGTGGGAGCTTCGTGAATCGCTTCCTCCATTTGCGGAAGGTAATAATCGTAGGTGAGTGATAGGTGCTCGAGGCACTCCAGAGCGTTCCACTGCTGGGGAGCGGGGCGTTGGCGCAGTGTTCGCTCATCTAGCGAAAGCAATTGCTCCTGCACCTGTTGTATTATTTTTTGAGATTCCTGCTGAAGTTGATCCAGCAACCTTTGGGCGGTCATGACTAAAAATTAAAAGCTATTGGCAAGTTTATCAACGAATTCGGGCACCTCAGGTTCCCCACTAAAAAACTCGCCTTTCTTACCTTGCGTAATCGCCCAACGATGAATCCAGGAAATGCCGCCTGATCCGGTAAAGGTATCTTCCAGGGCTTTGCCCAGCGAAACGAAAGTGTAACCCCGTTGGCGTATCATTTCGGCCAGGGCATCAAAAGTATCGGCATTAAGCGCATTAGCGTGTAGCAGTAAAATCTGGGCAACCTCCTGCCCCAGCAGCGCCTGCGATTGCTGCTCGTAGTAGGCAAAATAATCTTCCATGTAGGTAAGGTACGCTTCCCGTATCCGCCGCTGCATATCGGCGTCTTCGTTGATAAGAGCTCGTTCGTAAGCCGCTGCAAACCAGTAGTCGGAGTTATCCACGCTGACCGGAGCTACCTGGTAGCCGTGTTCCTCCAGAAACTGATTTAGCGAATCACGGATGGCTACACTGCGCCCGGTGTGCAGAAACGGATGGCGGAAGTAGCGCGGGGCCTGGCCGTAGGGCTCACTGATTTTCTTAGTAATAATCTCGCCCTCTAAAATTTCCTGCTGGTATTCGGTGAGGCTGACTTTGTGCAAACTGGGGTGGGAGTAGGTATGATTTCCCAGCTCCAGTCCGGCTTCCAGCCAGATTTTAAGCAGGTCTACCTTGGCCTGATCTAATATTCCGTTCTTAAACAGTTTTACTTCGTTCACAAAACCGATGGCTGGCACCTCATTCTCTACCAAACTCCGTACTAACCGCTGGGTAATGTCTAGCCTCACGGCTGAAGTATAGCGGCGAGTTACCACCGGCAGATCGTCAATGGTAATAGCGACCGTTCGCGAACTGTCAGTGGAAGGTTGAGAAAAACTGGGGTAGAAAGTTAGGACTGATAGTAGAAAAAGTAATAGGGGCTTTCGCATACTTCTTAAAAGTTAATAGTGCTGTTTATTCTTCATTAATGATTTTCAGTATTCGTTGACCCACATTGGTGTACTTAGCATCTACCGTAAGCCCGGTGTGCAGCAGAATGATACCCAAGAAGATAGCCCAACCAATGGCTCTTTTAACCAAGCTTTCCGAAGCCCCGTATTCTTGCAAAGCTCGTTGGCGAACATCTTTATTATCAACAAGCATCCAAAGGCTGGCTAAATCCGTTGCCGCATCACCTGTGGTAATATCTCCCCAATCCACAATAGCCGAAATGCTGCCATTCTGCACAATCACGTTCAGCGGGTGTAAATCACCGTGAATCAGGCAGCTTTCTGACGGAGACGTTTCGGCTACCGCTTCCTGCCACAATGCTAGCAATTTATCGGAAACCAAATCGGTTTCTGCGCTTATTTCTTTTAGATGCTGCGCTACCTTATCCGACTTATGCGCTATGGGAACCGCCCGGAACGGATTAACTGGAGCATTTTGGGAGCCTTGTCCGTGAAGTACTCGCAGGAAAGCTACCAATTTTAGTGCTTCGGTTTCGTTCAGTGATTCCCGATCGGCAGTGGTTCCGCTGAACCAGGGAACAATACTCCAAACCCAGGGGTAGTGCGAATCAGGTTGACCCACCCGAACGGGTGCAGGAATGCTGATAGGAAGGTGTTTTTCTAGTTTAGGTAGCCAGGCTATCTCATTCTGTAGAAGTATCGCCGCCTCTTTTCTTCTCGGAATTCTAACCAGATAATCTGAACCCAGCCGATAGTTTTTATTATCCCAACCTGCATCCAAAAATACCACCGAAAAATGAGCGAAATCCGGAAACTGGGAAACGATAAGTTGTTTTACTAAACGCTCAGTTACACGAACTTCTGCTTCTAGGTGCGTAGGCATGTTTAATGGCTAACAGTTTTGTGACTAATGTTTTGAATAGTATCTATTTGTTTAATATTTCCAATATCTGTTCAAATCTAGAACGTGTTCTTTGAAGCAATTCACTGAAGCTCCACAGAAATAAGTCTCCTTTTGCAAGTTTGTCTTTACTTGCCATTACATCAGGATTGTATTCACGTCCCATCACATAAGTTTCAAAAGTAATATTAGGTCTGTGAGCCTTTATTATACTCTCATAAGTTAGTGCCTGTGTTATGTGATCCATTTTGATCTTTACTCTAGGCCTTTTGAACTCCATAATCACTGCCTGATTACCTGAGTCCCTAGAGCGACAAATCAAATCAGGTCTTTCGTCTTGGTTGTCTTTATACAGCTTATCAAAATGGTTATCCAAGACTCTTTTTAATGGCTTATCACTAGCCCATAGTTCTAGACCTTCCTTAACAAGCCATAAATTTCCCTCAATGAGTTTGTGTACTTCTATTTCAAGAGCTTTGTCACTATCAATTAATTCTTCCAGTTTTTTAATTATGTCTATCTGCTCCTTAATAATTTCTGTAACATTATTCATCTGTTTTAAACCCCATTCACTAATCAAGGCAGATAATCTTTCGACATCGTTGACTTCTGCTTGCATTATGGAATTCATAAGCTCTCTCAAAACATTTGAATCAAAATATCTGATAATCCAATCTACCAATTCATTTACCTCTTCATCACTAGCGGTCTTTAATTTCAAAACAACACCCTCAATGACTTTTTTCGCTTTGTTTCTAATGTGAGGAGGAAGTTTCGATAGTTTCTCTTGAACATCAGGTACTTCAATTAACTTTCTAGTTCTTTTTCCTTCTGCTTCTTTTTCAATCCCATCTATAATTTCTTTGAAAAAATCTCTTAGATAAAGCTTAAAGACTTGAACCTCTTCTATTTCTTCTAAAAAATCATCTCGGCTAGTGTTTATGTATGGGTCAAGAAAATCGGCTTCAATCTCACCAACGATCTTTTCGGCTGAAAACGAAAAGTGACTTCTTGCTTCTAGACCAAATAAGCTTGGTTCAGTTACAGCTCTCTTTCTGACTCTGACTACTAACCCAGGATTTTTCTGCCGGGTATTCGCAATAATGTAATAGCCTGTTATGGTGCCAATTCCATCTATTGTATGTTTAATTGGATATTTAGTGCCTAAAACATCATCTGCTGAACAGGGTGTTCCATTTACTCTGATCAGAAAATCAGGAACATTTGGTAGAGTTTTGAACAGGTGTCTGCGTAATTGATTTGCTTCTATAGGTTTGAGCTTTACAGAAAGATTAGATAGTTCTAAAGTCGTTCCAGGTTCTTCAGTTGTACTCGAGACATTAATTGGAATTTTACACTCAGCAAGTGTTTCAAAATTATCAAAGATACGTTTATGGAGTGTTAATTCAGACTTCCCGCCATCTTTAATAGTTACTATTTTGATAGTATTTGCAACTCCGAAACCAGCTAATTTTCCTATTCCTTTATTTCCAATCACTGGTCGGTTCTTTCTAAACGATTTATCGTTGTCATTAACCTCACGTCTGTTATAGCCAATAAACAGGTATTTTTCTTCAATATCTTTAGACGACATTCCGATGCCGTCATCCTTGATGATTATACTTGCGTTGCCTTGAAAATCATCTGGTAGTGTGATTTCAATATGTTCTGCGTCAGCGTCGTAACAATTGCTACAAAGCTCAGCGAGACACTTTTTTAGGCTCGTATATGCTGATACACCTAAGTGCTCGAGAATGCGAGGCGATATTCTGAAGTTACTTTCCATAATCTATACTGAGAGCGAATTACAAGTGAGACTAACCTCACCAATAAAGCAAGTTAAAAATTCTCTTATAAAGGATAGACTCTCTTGGCAAAAGAAATCTTCTGTTCTAAATCAGCTACCTTTACCACTGTGTTACCAATTATTTATCAGGATTCGGATTTAGTGGCGATTAGTAAGCCGCATGGGTTGTTGGTGCATCGTAGTCGTATTGCTAAGGATGTGAGTGAGGTGGCATTGCAACTGCTGCGCGATCAACTCGGTCAGCCAGTCTACCCCGCTCACCGTATTGATCGGAAAACCGGGGGAGTGCTGTTATTTGCCTTGAGTTCGCCGGTGCTGACGGCTCTTCAAACTCAGTTTATGAACAACGAAGTAGAGAAACGATATCTGGCGATTGTCCGGGGCCACACCGAAGATAAAGGCGAGATTGACTATCCGCTACGCCGGGATGATGGTAAGCTTCAGGAGGCATTCACCGAGTACCAAACCCTAGAACGGGCTGAACTACCCGTGTCATTCGGTAAGCACCCTACCTCCCGTTATTCGCTGGTAGCAGTAAAGCCGCGTACCGGTCGGCAGCACCAAATTCGCAAGCACTTCAACCACATCCGTCACCCGATTATCGGTGACCGGCCGCACGGCTGCAATAAGCAGAACCGGCTGTTCAAAGAGCGCTGGCAAATGGAAACCATGCTGCTGCACGCGGAATCGCTTCGGTTTACCCATCCGGTAACCCAACAGAAAATTTTAGTTGAAGCCTCGTTACAAACAGAATTCTGCCGGATGATGAATTTGATGGGGTGGAAATACGAAACTGCCAAATAGAATTATCAAAAATTACGTTTAGGAAGCATAGCTAATATCGCTAACTTTGTTTAGTGCTGTTTGAGTAGCACAGTTTTTTCATTCAATCAATTTTTTACATGGGCCGAAAGAATAAAAGAAATCAAAGCGGAATTGTATACTCTACCAACCCGGATTACTCATACGAGTCGGATGAACCCAATCAGGAAGAGACGTTGCCACTCGGCGAGCAGAAGCTGCGGGTGTGGCGCGAAAGTAAGGGAGGCGGTAAGCGAGTTACCGTAGTCCGCGACTTCGTTGGTTCGGACGATGATTTGAAAGATTTGGGTAAAAAACTAAAAAGTCACTGTGGTGTAGGTGGTAGCACCAAGGAGAGAGAAATTCTGATTCAAGGTGACCAGCGCGATAAGGTAGTGGCCTATTTGCAGAAACAGGGTTACGCGGCTAAACCGGCCGGAGGATAATAACAGCGTGATGAATAAAATTAATCTACACGATAAGTTTAGCAAATTCCAGGAGCACTGGACCCCCAAAATTATTGGGGAGCTAAACGGTCAGTATATCAAGCTCGCTAAAGTAAAAGATGAACTAGTCTGGCACAGCCATGCCGACGAAGACGAGTTGTTCATCGTTCAGAAGGGCACGCTGTATATGGATTTTCGGGATAAAACGGTGGAAGTACACGAAGGAGAAATACTGGTGGTGCCTAAGGGAGTGGAGCACTTGCCCCGCACCAACGGTGAGGAAGTCTGGCTCATGCTCATTGAGCCTATCTCAACGAAACATACCGGCGAAGTAGAACACGAAAAAACGACCAACGATCAGGAGTGGATATGAACTAGCCATTCCACAATTGTCGTACCTGATCACGAAAGGGGCGGCTCACTGCCAGCCATTGATCGCCTACTTTTACTTTATCGGTGGTAATCGCTTCCACTTCGCTTTTGGCTACCACAAAGGAACGGTGGATTTGCAAGAAGGCCTCTTCGGACAGTTTGCTGAGTACCTCTTTCAGGGTGATCTTAGAAACAATGGGGTCGCCGGTTTTCGGAATCACTTTTACATAATCTCCCATCACCTCCAGGTAGCTGATGTCAGAAAAATCTACCCGCACCATCTGGCGGTTTTGTTTTAGAAATAGCGCAGAATTCTCGGGGTGAGGCCGTTGGTCAAAACTGGTTGCGTGCTGCTTACGAAAGCGATAGATAGCTTTCAGGAAGCGCTCGAAGCTCACCGGTTTCAACAGGTAATCTACCACCTCCAGATCAAAGGCTTGTACGGCATAATCGCGATGAGCGGTAATCAGGATCGCTCGGGGAGCCGATTCACAGGTTTTTAGCAGTGATATTCCATCCCACTCGGGCATTTCAATATCCAGTAATAGTAAATCGACGCTCTCTTTTTCTAACCGTTCGGCTACCTCCCAAGCATCCCGGCAGGTGGCTACCACCTCCAGAAAGGGAACCCGCCGGGCGTAATCCACAATAAGTTGCCGGGCATAGGGCTCGTCGTCAGCAATCAGACATTTGATGGTAGGCATAAGCAGGAAGGGTTAAATAGACAGTAAACGACTCCGGAAGGTCATGGAGTGACAAACGATAGTCGTCGGAATACAGATGGTCAAGCTGACGCTGAATATTGGGCAGTCCGATACCACGGGTCGTAACCTTCTTAGTGGACTTAGACTGCGAGTTCTTTACAGTAATCGCCAATGTTTCGTCCTCAATGTTAACCTGCACCCGAATGGATGCTGGTCCTCGGGTTTGTTTCAATCCGTGTTTAAAGCTGTTTTCTACCAGTGTGATTAACAGCAGCGGAGGAAATTTCCAGTTTTCCAATCCTTCATCTGTAGCAATTTCTAACTTTAACCGATCCTGGTAGCGTAGCGATTCCAGGTAGACGAAATCGCGCATGCGCTCGCATTCCTCCGCCAGACTTACCCAGGCTTCTTTACCCTGCTGTAACACATAATCGAGTAGCTGACTTAATTTTAGCACTACCTCGGGAGCCTGGTCAGACTTATTCAATGTGAGGTAGTACAGGTTATTGAGAGTATTGAATAAAAAGTGGGGGTGCAGTTGAGTTTTCAGAAAGCGCAGCTCAGCCTGACTTTTCTCTTGCAGGGCCAGCAGATATCTTTGCTGCATAGTATGCCACTGCTCGGTCACGCTGATAGCGACAAACAGGACAATGAAGAAGTGGATAATACCGATGAATGAGGTGATGTTGCGAATAGGGGTCAGCAGATTGCTGTAGTCAAAATTGGCCAGCCCAATTAGGCTAGTGATAATCACCATCAGTGAGGCGTAAACTGAGCCTATAAAGGTGTAGAGCAGATAGATAGAGAAGAGGACAAACCTTTCCTGAAGCAGATAGCGGGGAATAAGATAACGGGAAATAAAATAAGCCGTAGCGGCTACCACCGGTAAATACAGCAGGCTTACGATTACTCCCTCAGCGTACCGCTGCTCCTCCCGTCCGAGGTAATAAATGCTAAATAGCAGCAACAGTATCCAGAAAACAACCTGAATTAAAACATACGGAGTGCGTCTGGCAACCATAACTCCAAAATACTATTTTTTGGCTGGCTGCGCCGAAACCGTCGTTACTTGACCGGATAGTGCAGTCAGAATACTTTCCAGACTGAAGTAAGAGGAATACCTACCGTTAAAAGTAGTTTGTCGTCGGTTTCCGGGTATCCACCGATGTTTCTTCGGATGTTGATATATTTAGTGTACGATTGGGGTATGTTTCACTCATCACTAATACGTTATGAAAATTATTGAATGGCACTTTGAGGGAGGACTCGGATACATGCTTACGCTGAGTTTATTGGGTCTGGTTATGATTGGTTTGTTCGTGCGGCACCTCATCACCCGGTCCACTCCCACTTCCTGGTCAGCATCAGCGATTAAGCAGATTGGGCTGTTCTGCTTCTTTCTGGGTCTTTTTGCCCAGGTTATCGGACTGATACAAGCATTTGATTATGTAGAGGCTGCTGGAGATATTTCTACAGCAATGTTAGCAGGAGGATTAAAAGTAAGTTTTATTACCACCGCCTACGGCTTGTTCATTCTGATCCTCTCGCGTATACTCTATTTCTACCTGACCCAAATCCAAGTATCGTCATCCCAAGCTCAACTAGCTGAAAATTAGAATACCGCCTCTAAAGCACTTGCTATCTCATCTAGTAACTCTTCCGATTGAGGAAACTCAGGAATATTAGCAAAACCGTGGATCATACTTTCATAAGTTAGCAATCTGACTGGTACGCCCGTGGCCTGAAGTTTCTTAGCATACTGCTCACCTTCGGTTTTTAGTGGGTCAAACCCGGCCAGTACTACCAAAGCCGGAGGAAGGCTGCTTAGATCTTCGGCTAGCAGTGGGGAAGCGTAGGCTTCGTACCGATCCGATTCATCGGGAAGATACTGTTCAATATACCAGTCAATCTGCCGAGTAGTGATTCCGTAGTCTTCGCCGAAATTTTGGTGAGATACAGTGGTTAAGTCTATCGACTGAGTAGCCGGATACAGCATCACCTGATAATCTACGAATGCTTCACTACTATCTCGGGTCATCATCGATACTACGGTGGCCAAATTACCTCCGGCACTATCGCCGGCGACGGCCAGTCGGGTACTGTCACCACCGATTGAGGGAGCATTTTGGTATACCCACTGCAGGGCAGCGTAAGCATCTTGCGCTGCCGTTGGGTAAGGATGCTCGGGTGCTAACCGGTAATCTACTGATACTACCAAGGCTGAAGTCCTATCAGCCAACTTGGCGCAGAGCAGATCGTACTCATTCAGTGTTCCGAATACAAACCCACCTCCGTGGTAATAGACAATGATAGGAAGATTCTTCGCTGAAGAAGGATAATATAATCTTATCACAATACCGCCTTCCGTAGTGAGAGCGATCGTATCTTTTGTGTTAGAAACATAGTTCAGATATTCCGCAGAGGTAGACTCTTCCCGCCAATATCTTTCCCGTAACTCGGCGGGGGAGTAGTTTTGAACATCGGGAGGCTCATAAATAAAGCGTAGGCCGATAGCGGCCAGATAGTGTAGGGTGCCGTGGGGAGTCTGGGTCCAGAAAAAAACAGTAATTGCTACTGCCGAAAAAATAGTTAACAAGGATATTACTCCGGCAATCCACCACTTTCTCATACTATTAGCGGGCTAATACCCAGGTTTTAAGTTCGTCTAGCACTCGTTGTCGGTCTTCCGCTCGTTCGTTCATCGTTTCGTGGTACAATCCGGGGTACAAACGCAACGTTTTATCCGTGCTACCCAGAAGCTCATAGAATTTTTGCGTAGCTTCGGGGTTAGTGAGCCGGTCGGCAGTGCCGTGCATCAGATATACCGGAATTTGTATCGAAGAAGCTGCCCGATAAATATCGTGATGTACATTGAATAGGGAGTAGCCCAGCAGGGTGGAAGCTTTGGAATGCACCAACGGATCGGCTTGGTAGGCGGTTACCACGTGTTCGTTATGCGATAAATTGTTAACATCCAATTGATTATCCAGCGTTAGGGAGGGAGCTACTCGAGACAGAACAGCCGCTACTGGCTTCTGAATTTTCTTGATCCAGTCCATAACCGGCTCAACGCCCGGTGAGGAACCAATCAGACCACGAAGCCCATCCTGATAATCCTTGGTGAGTGCGTACTTTAACACGATAGCTCCTCCCATGGAGTGCCCTAGCAAAAACACCTTTTGATTGTCGTTTTCCTGCCGTACTCGCTGAATCAAATCATGAAGATCGTGGATAAAATGTTGGAAGCGGGCTACGTGCCCTCGCTTACCACCACTCCGGCCGTGGCCTCGGGCATCTGGTGCATAAAAAGCCGTTCCCGTACCGCTAAACGCCTGAATTAGGTTTTGATAACGATCGGAATGTTCTCCCAGTCCGTGCTGAAAAACGATGATCCGTTCAACTTTTTCGGTGGGTATCCACTTTTGATAGAATAATGAGAAGCCATCCTGAGATGAGATGAGCAGATCGGTCTTATTTTGATAGTTTTCCATAGGGCGGTTTGGTACAGAAAAGATACGCAAACCACTCGAGAAAGAAAAGGGCAACTAAACTGTAGTGGGCTACTGGATTATAACGCCCAATCGGGTTTAGGAAAATATCGCATGGGACTGTAGCGGGGATAGGTATCGAACAATTCAGGATTAGGCCCTACCACCCGAGGGTCTTCGGTAGCAGTGAGCTCCTGAAGCATGATTTCGTTCAGTTCGCTCATTATGCCAGTAAACTCGGGATCGGTGGCTAAGTTGGTTAAGCAGTTAGGATCTTTTTCTACGTCAAACAGTTCGTACTCTGGTCGTTTGCCTACTGCCAGATCAAAATACTCTGCATATTCTTCATCATCGTGATGTTCTACAATAAACGACTTGGAGGGGGCCGCGTCGATATCGGTAAAGGCCCAATCGGAGTGATGTACTCTTTCCTCATCAATGCCGTAGTAAGGGTGTAATTCTTCGGTAGAGTCGGAGAGCAAACGTTGGGGAGCACCCGCGGGCCATCGTTCCGGTTTCATGTTCCAGATATATAAATACTGGCCTCGGCGCAACATTCGTTGGGGATACCCTAAGTTTTGGTAACGGGAAGAAGAATGACGCTCTCGCCCTGCCAGTACATAGTCATTCGCTATATCCAGCGTACCTTCCTGCTCAGATTTTAGTAAGGTAACCAGACTGCGTCCACTAATAGGGAGCATCCCTTCAGCACTAGTTTGGGTAAGTTCCAGGATAGTTGGTGCCAGATCTACGAAGCTCACGGGATTGGCTACTTTTCTTCCGGCCGGAAATTGCTGAGGAAAGCGTATTGTCATGGGTACGTGAACTCCGTACTCGTAGGCGTTAGCCTTAGCTCTGGGGAACGGCATACCATTATCAGCCGTGACGATGATGATTGTATTATCCAGTTCGCCTATCTCTTCTAGATAGTCAATCATTCGTCCCAGATGAAGATCGAACCACTCAATTTCTACCGCGTAATCCAGTAGGTCGCCTCGTATTTCTTCGGTATCGGGCATAAAAGCTGGAGCCTTTACACTATCTAATGACTTACCGTACCTTTTCCAGGAGTCCTTTTCGTAATCCCGATGGGGTTCGGAAGCTCCGTACCAGAAAAAGAAAGGTGTATCAGCCTCTCGTTGCTCCATAAACTGTCTGAAATTGGCGGAGTAGTTTGTGGTTCGGATTTTCTCGGCGAAGCGCTCATCATCGGCACTTCCGGGTTCGTAGGCGAGACTATTGTAGGCTTCTCCGGCAGCATTCTGACTACGCAGCGGTGGATCGCCGTATTTGAACGGCCCTACTCCTTTACCAGTATATCCGGTATGGTACCCGTTAGTCGAGAGTATGTCTATAAAGGGTACATAATTCGCTAGCCAACCGGCGGCATGTTGCCCCGCCTGCTCATTTTGCCAATGATAGCGTCCGGTAACAATAGAACTACGAGAAGGAGCACAACCTGGGGAGCCGGCGTAGCAATTCTGAAAGTAAACTCCTTCATTGGCTACCCGATCAAAAGCCGGAGTCTGCACCCAGGAGGTTCCGTAAAAGCTGGTATGTGCAAACGACTGATCATCGCTAATTGCGAATAAGATGTTAGGCCTCTTTGGTGGCTCTTTCTGACTACAACTGCCAGTTACTAGTGTTAGAATGAGAAAGCAGATTCCATAATGAAACTGGTTAAGCATGGAGGTTAGGAGGTTTTTAATAAATATACCAAACAATGGTAAGTTACCAATTACGATTTTGGAAAACAGTATTGATCTGCGAGAATCGTGTTAAGTCTATGCTATACACAAGGTCGAGTGTGTGCCAGATTCCCCTTCCTCGGTAGAAATTTTCTGATTGATTTCTGAATAGACTAGGGCGTGTTGACATTCAGGCCGGGCCGAGTAGGCTAATGAGGGATTTTGAAGTCGGTTTTCGTCTGATTTAAGCCATCGTGGGGGGCACTTGAGAAGGGTGATACCGTACCACAGTGGCCTGAGTATTGGCTTCAGATCAGCATCTCGGTGCTCTCTTCTGATATTACCGATTTATCATTGACCATTTGCATTTGCTCTTTGTCTGGTATGTATACCCAAATTTCAGTTCCCATGTTCAGACTAGTTTTAAGGCTGATCTCACCACCGAGCTTTTCTGCATTGTTCTTTACAATGAATAATCCAAGCCCGCTTCCTTCAGAATGTTCGTGACCCCGGTAAAACATATCAAAGGCTCGCTTTTGCAAGTTCCGATCCATGCCTAGCCCGTTATCTTTTACCTTAATTTTAATTCCGTATTGGAACCTTCGGGCCGATATCTTTGTCACGGCATCGTTTTGATTGGGCTTACGATACTTGATGCTATTTTCAATAAGATTCTGAAATATAGATTGAAATATCTTCTTTTCGGTGTGAATAAGCAGATCAGTGTTGGCTGTAAGGTGAATAATGACATCTTCGCGACCTGGGTAATTCTCAAAACGCTCAATAATTTCCTCGAGGCAAGTACGGACATTCACCGGAGAGTACTCTAAGTTTTTCTTGGAAGAAAGACCTACCTCGAGTAATCCCGACAAAGTATCTTCTAACTTATCAACACTTTTTTCAATTAGTCCCAGATAGTATTTCAGTGTTTCGGTATCGTCGGGTTCATCTTTTAGTAAGTTAAAAAGTCCTTTAACCGAGGCTAGAGGACCCTTTAAATCATGTGAAGCACGGTAGATTAACGTTTTGAGTTCTTCGTTTTTCTGTTTTAGTGCGTCTGTAGCTTTAGTGTACTGTCTTTGGTCTTTGGCAATTAGAACATACTTGAAAGAATGTTCTCGACATGTCATTGAAAAAGAAAGAGTTACTGAGATATTTTTTTTTCCTCTTACATTCAGATATGATCGGCGATCCTGCACTTTCAGCCCGTCTTCTACACTTTCAATGATTGATTCAAGCATCTGATGCTGCCGCTTAGGGAATATCTGAGTGATATGTTGTCCTAATAAATCGTCTTCACCGTAATTAAGTAGATCTAGTGCATATTTATTTACAAAACAAACGTTTAAGTTGTCATCAAATATAAGTACTATATCAGTACATGCGCCGAGTATCTCCTTTACGATAGCGTAATCGGGTTCGTTAGTCGTTTTTTTCTCAGAAGAGAATTCATTCGGAACCATATATTTCCTCAGTTAACAACGAGTCATAATATTTCAATATATATTAAATCAAATATACTATTTGACTTGTAGGTTGTGTAAACGGATTTAAAACTATTCATTATACAAATATATCAATAAACATAATAATTGCTGAATTATGTAATATAAGAATGTTATTTGCTTGAATATCTTATTGCAATAATTCTCTACTTGTGATTAATACAAAAATAACCTTATTGCCAAAATGGCAATAATCTTACAATGTATTATCTACGACGTTAAATGAGATTTGGTAGAATTTATAGGATTGTGAGTAAAAATATAAGAATAAGCATAGATATAATCGTGTGATGATAGGCTATAAAATGACAAAAACATTGATTTAGTCACGTCAAGTAAAACCGAGATATAGGCTTCATGTTATAGAATAAATTAAATATTAATATAATAATAATTATATTAGTAGCGATAAAATTATATTCATATGAATAGAATTTATAAATCAATACTATTTGTCATTATTGTTCAGCTTATCTTTTTCTTAGGTTGTACTCCAGAAATTCAGGAGTTTATAGATCCAATTCCTATTTCGGTTCAGCCGGAAAAGATTACGACTACTGGCTTTACTGCTACATGGAAACCATTGTTGGGAGCAAAAAGCTATATTGTTGAAGTAGCCATGGATGGGTCGTTTGACGAAGAATTTCTAATTAATGAAACTCCAGTAGAGGTTGAAGATACTTTTCTAGTAGTACAAAATTTAGAAGTAGCCCACACTTATTATTATCGTCTAATCGCTCAACTTAGCACTGGTGAGCAAACTAGATTTTCGGATATTGTAGCAGTGAATACCCTAGGTATGCCCACCCCTTTGGCATTAAGTGCTTCAGAGATAGGCCCGACCCGATTTACCGCGAAATGGCAGAAAATAGACGAGGCTGAAATTTACGAGGTTGAGGTAGCTTCTGATATTGAGTTTACTAATTCATCTTCCGTTCAACGTATTGTTACTAAAGACACTTCAGTTATAATAAAAGACGATTTAAAAGTAGATCAGGACTATTTCTACCGAGTTCTGGCAAGGAATGAAGATATCACATCCGGTTTCTCAAATACTATTCACTTAATCACTACTGAGTTAACTAAACCAGTAATTGAAGAAACACGAAATGTAACACAAAATGAGTTTGCTTTCAGTTGGCAACCAGTAACAGGTGCGGTAGATTACACCATAGAAGTTACTACTGACCCTTTATTTTTAGAAGCTCAGTCCTTTTTAGTGCAGAACGAAATTGTCAGTGGTACACAGTTTCTGTTAGATAACCTAAATGCTAATACTACTTATTACTTCCGGGTACGTGCAAATAACGAAAAATCATTTTCCGAATACTCAGATAAAGGTACTGTTACTACCCAGCCTTTGGATGTGCCGGTAGCATTAGCAGGTAGTAATATCCAGCGCAACAGTTTTCAAGCCAACTGGCAGACAGTACCTTCCGCAGAAAGCTACAGACTCGATGTAGCAGCAGATGAGTATTTTACTCAGTTTGTGAGTGGATATGAAGGGCTTATGCTAAACGATACGTCAGTAGAAGTAACCGGACTTCAACAAAATACCACCTACTATTATCGTTTAACCACCTCAGGTCTGAATTCAGATTCTAATCCATCAAATACTATTCAAGTAACTACTACTTTATTATCTGCTCCCGTATTGCATGCAGCCTCAGATATAAGTAGTACTTCGTTTACAGCATCATGGTCTTCAGTAGAAGAAGCCGAAAATTATTTGCTGGAAGTAAGCACTGACCCTAATTTCTCAACTATTACCAAGACTATACAGGATATTACAGATACATTGTATAACGTACAGGATATGAAAGCAGATATAATGTATTACTATCGTGTGCGAGCTAAAGAAGGTACTAACTATTCGTCATACTCAAATATTGCTAATCAGCAATTAGCGAAATCACCTACTGCCTTAGATATTCCCACTAACATTACTGCCTCTAATGTCACCTACACAGAGTTTATTATTTCTTGGGATGTGACATCGGACGCTACCTACTATACTGTTGATATAGCTACGGATAATCAATTCCTCAGTATAGTTAGCGGTTACGAGGAAGCTGTAACGAACGGTACATCCCTATTAGTCGAAGGTTTAAATGAGAATACTGTTTACTATAGCCGGGTTAGGGCTCATAATACTAATACTGCCTCTGACTATTCAGCAATCATATCGGTACAAACAAGTACAATAGGTACTCCGGTGGCACAACAGCCAATAACTAACAATGCATATGATATCTATGCAAGCTGGAGTCTGGTTGAAGATGCCTCTCACTATTTGTTAGACGTAGCAACGGATGCTGGATTTACTACCATCGTACCTGGCTACGAAAATGTGTCGGTAGAAGCAACTTATTCAATGATTGCTAGCTTACAGCCGTCTACAACTTATTATTATCGAGTGCGTGCTGTGGTGGAAGGAAGCCCTTCAGCATACTCGAATGCTATCTCTGTGACAACAGATAATGTCCCCGTTCAGGAGGCATCGGGTACTCTCGAGGTAGAAAGCTACAGTCAAAGTGACGGAGTAGAGCGGGTTTACTCGCCAACAGCATCGGGGGACTACTATCTTGGTTCTATAAATGAGGGCAATACAGTGAATTATGAAGTGAATGTATCAAGCAGCGGCGATTACGAGTTCCAGTTTAGAGTATCGAACAACAATGCAGATAACAAGTTTATTGTGATAAAAGATGGAGGTGCTTTTATAAGAATGGTAACGGTACCGCCTACGGGTGGATGGGATAACTGGCAAACCGTGTCAGTAACTCTTACGTCACTTTCATCTGGATATCACGACATCCAACTAGAATTCACTGGGGGTACAGGAGACGAAGAACTGCTTCGGATAGACTGGATCAATATCCAGCCGGATTAAGTATAGGTTTAAAATAGCTAAATAACATACGCTAGTGCTATGATAAAGTATTCTTCGATGGTAGTTGTCTAGCTGCGCCTTAATTTGCATCCTATATACTAAAGTGTTATACCACAAAATTACCTGCTGTATTGAACTACTCCGCATTGTAGGGCGAAGCAACTATCATCCATGAAGATTAAAGGAGTATTAACAGTATTAGCCTTCGTTTTCATTGTACTGAAAACCACTGCCCAGACGTCAGACTCGACTTCTTATACCCTGACGGTAGCCGATGATATTCTGGGAATGGAATTACAGTCTGAGCAGGAAGAAAATCAGATAATTTATAGCCTTACTAAGAGCAATCAAGGTGTAGATGAGGCTGCAATAAGTAATACACTTATTACTCACGAAGAAATAAAAATATCAGGTGCCACTACCTTATTAGAGGCTTTACGCTTATCGCCTGATGTTTTTGTTCGTCAAAGTACGAACGGAAATTACACGCTGCATCTACGGGGGACATCGCGTCCGAATGAGACGCTAGATAATCGGAATGCAATCTTACTCATGATCAATGAGGTTCCGTACTATAACTTTTTAGAGCAAACTGTATGGTGGGAAGCGCTCCCAATAGCGCTGCAGGATATCAAACGTATTGAAGTTATACGTTTTTCTCAAGGAGCCTGGTATGGTCCGGAAGCAACGGACGGTATTATCAATATTGTTACTAAATCTGATAATGGAATAGGGCTGCGAACGCAAGCAAATGGCCGGGTTGGGTTACGAGATAATCAAGCTTATCAAGGCAGTATTAGCTTCAATCAGGGAGGACGTTTTCGAGCTAAAGTGTCTGGTTTTTATAATCAACTTTCTCGATTTCAGGATGAATATTACATCTTCAGTCAACGTCGTTATGTGCCCAGTGATTCTTTACTTTTTTATCAAATCGATGCAAAGAATACCAATCCTATAGCTAAAGGTGCTTTACGAAATTCGGGTGCCTACATAAACGCTAATTACCAATGGAATAATGAGATTGGGATTCAGTTAGAAGGAGGAATGCAAAATTCAGAATCTCAGGCACTACACCAAAGGATTCAGCAGATAGCTTTAACCAATAGGCTATCTAACTCTAATTGGGCGTCTCTGCGAACGTCTTGGAAACCAATTACTGTATACGCTTCTTATCAGCGGGAATCCTTTAGTTACGGTGAGTATGACAACCGCTTGTGGGAAAACGCAGCACGATACTTTGGAAGAATAGAATACGCTCGTGATTGGAAAAGCTATAGATTCGGTTTAGGAACGGAAGCGTTAAACTATCAGTACAAGGAGAATGAGGCTGATAGTGTTTCTCTTGATAGAGACAGCCAATTACAGTACTCTTCATTATTAGGACAACGGTACAGTATCAATCTGTCTCAGCAATTTTATCTGTTTCAGAATCGGTTTAATGTTATTATGGCTAACCGGGGTGATTATTATCCTGAGGCTAAACAACTGCTAATTAACCATCAATTAAGTGCTCTGCTCAAATTATATCCTTCACATCAAATTAGTGCTGCGATTTCGTTAGGTGAACATGCTCCTGGTCACCCCGATTACCTTTCTACTGTTGACCCTCAAGCATCTGTACAACCTCAAGCAATGATTTCCTACGAAGCAAAATATCGTTATCAAATTACGAAAAACGTTAATACAGAAATAACCTACTTTAATTATCAACCTTCTAATGAGATAGATAGCACACAATGGATAAATACTTCTTATTATGCCCGTTCCGGTATATCAGGAAAAATCGACTGGCAGGTTAGTAGATTACTTTTATCAGGATTCGTAACCAAGATTTTATCTGAATCTGATAATGGTTTTGAGTGGCCTGGTACCTTACCAAGTCTGTTTGGCGGTATTACTGGAAGATATACAGCCTTTTTTGGGAAGCTACAGGCTTTTGCATCACTTTATTACTATACTCAGCATGAGTACACCGAAAGGCCACATTTCTTTCAGATCCCCTCTAAGTTTAATTTGAGTGGCAAGTTATCTTATCAAATATGGGAGGACCACTCAGTATTTTTTAGCAGTCAGAACCTGCTAGACAACCGAAATTTAGAATACGCTTTTGGGGATCAAACGCGTGGTATGTATTGGCTAGGACTGAATCTGAGATTTTAGATGATTAGAGGGCGATACCATATAGCAAAGTTACAACTACCAGTAATTGATAGGCTCCCCTTATCGTTTGTGATAAAGGTATTCGTTGTTATTGTACTGCTATTGTGGATGAGTTTAATGAGTGTGGCCCAAACTGCTACAACCCCATCCCGATCAATGTTGAGCCAGGACACGGTAATTAACTCCCAAGTTAGACCAATCAACCAAAGCCAACTAAAGAAAGAACTAGGGGTTGCTGAACAAAAACTACAAGTAGCAAGAACGAAGAAGTCAGTAAGCGAAGAAGCGTCGCTTTTGTATGAGATTGCCATTATCAACAAGAAGCTACGGAGGCCAGAAGAGTCTTTGAGACATATGTTATGGGCAATCATGGCTTTCGAGAAGGCCCAACAGCCAGATAATGTTCTCGATGTAAAGCGTGATATAGGGAATCACTATTACGATAGTCGGGCTTATCAAAAGGCAATTCAGTACTATCAAGTATATTTAACGGGTAAGCGGCGTTTAAACAAAGAGATTCCTAACGTATCTGGCGTATTGCAGAAATTAGCCCAGAGCTACTTTGCTTTGGAAGAATACGAAGAGGCAGAGGACACGTATCTTCAATTAGCGAAGCTGTACCAATCTCAAAGGGACATATCTTCTACCATAGCGATCTACGAAGCCCTAGCAAACATAAACAAGCAGGTAAATAATATTAGTGGTGCTATTCAATACTTAGAGCAGGTTCAAAAAATTAGCCTGCAACAAAGAGATACCCTCAAGCTCCTACAAACTCTGAACAACTTAGGGTTCTTACAAAAAAGAAATAATAATCTGAAGGCTGCTATCGATTATTTTCAGCGAGCGTTAGCACTACCCGGCGATATTATTGAAAATCCGGATATGCGGGTTTCTATGCTTACTAACCTTGGTGTAGCCTATACTAATCTAGGTTTTTTCTCACGAGCCAAAGATGCGTATAATGAAGCATTAGATATAAGAAAACAATCCGGGGATATAGTGGGGCAAGCTAACTTGCTCAACTACTTAGCCTCTAATGCCTATATGAGCCAGAATTACGCTCAAGCTTTAAAAATGGCTGACAAAGCAATAAAATTAGCCGTTACCAAGAATGCTAACCATGAGTTAGTAGAAAGTTACAAACTGGTAAGTATAATCTATCAGGAAGAAAAAAACGAAGAACAGGCGGAAATATACCAGCAGAGCTATCGGGATATTAGAGGGAGGATAAATGCACAGAGAAAGGCAGAGCGGAAAAAACTTCTTACCATACAAGAGAGAATTGATGCGAAAGAAGAATATATAAAATCATTAATTATTGAGCAAGAGCAGTTAAGTCTAGAGCGAGAGCGCCAAGAGAGTACACTGAAGCTAAAAGAAAAAGAACTGATACTCCTAAGAAAGAGTCAAGCCTTACAGCAGGCAGAACTGTTAAATCAGCAGTTAGCTAAAGAACGAACTGAGCAGCAGTTAGCATTTGCTCAACAAGAATTGCTAGCGGAAAAACAGAAACGAGAGTTGCTGGAGTTACAGCGTTTACAGGAGCGTCAAACCCTGGAGCTAGAGCAAAATCAATCAGAACAAGAAAAACAAGAAAAAGCCATTGCTTTATTAGAAGCAGAAAGAAAACTTCAGAAGCAAAGGCTAAAACAGGAAGCAACTTTACGGAAGTACGGGTATGGAATCATTACCTCGTTCTTGGCTATTATTGGTGTGTTTTCCTACAGTTTTGTTCAAAAAAGACAGGATAATAGAAAGTTACAAGAACAACAAGTAAAGATTCAGGAACAAAATGCGTACTTGAAAGCGAGCGAGCAGATGCTTAAGACAAGTGTCATGAAGCTAGAGGTAACTCAAGAAGAATTAGAAAAACAAAAGCAGATACTAGAAATTGAGAATTATAAAACCCAGGAAAGCCTACAGTATGCTAAGCGAATTCAATTCTCTATACTTCCTAGTAAAAGAGAAAGTAAAAAAATATTCCCGCAGAGCTTTGTAATATTTCGTCCTAAAGATGTTGTATCTGGAGATTTTTACTGGATGTCGGAACATGGAAATCGCCGGATTGTATCAGTAGTAGATTGTACCGGACACGGCGTACCAGGGGCTTTGGTTTCGCTGATAGCCTATAATATGATGGATGAAGCAATTCGTGATAAGAAGCTTTTAGACCCTGCCGAAATACTGGATTATCTGAATCGGCAGGTAAAAAAGCGATTAAGAGATAACGATAATAGTATCCAGGATGGCATGGATATTGGCATTTGTGCATTGGATACTAACTCAGATCAATCAGTACGTCTTCATTATGCGGGTGCTAAGCATACTCTGTATGCAGTACGTCAAGGATCTTTAGAAGTGTTGAAAGGCGTGAGAAAAACAGTAGGAAGTATTCAGAGAGAAAAATTTGAGTTAGAGCAGCAGTTAGATCTCAGTCCGGGCGATACACTGTATCTCACAACCGACGGATTTGTAGATCAATCAAATTCCGAACGAAAGCGTTTTGGGTCACGGCGACTGAAGAACTTAATTCAAGAATGGTATCAGTTCCCTATTGAGGAACAAGAAACTAAATTTATAGAGGCTTTAGAAAGCCATCAGCAATCAACCGAGCAGCGAGACGATATAAACTTAATTGGTATAAAAGTATAAACAACTCAATCATAAGATTATAATGAGCCACAATAGAAAAACAATGGATCACTTAATGATACTGCAAGACGAGAACTTGTTGATCTCTTATAAGGGGCCGGTTACCCCTAATATTATGGCAGAGATTAGTAAGGATATACGAGGGCAGTTAGATAATTTCCCTCAAGCCAGCCGGAAGATATTCTCTATCTTTATTGAATTGGCCCAGAATATACTTTTTTACTCGGCCGAGAAAATCCGCTACGCCGGACGTACCGAAAGTGTTGGTATTTTACAGCTAAGCGAAACGGCGAATAGCTATATTTTCTCTTGTGGCAATATAGTTTATACTACAGACGTAGGCCGATTAGCAGACAGTTGCAATACAATAAACTCGCTTGATCGTGAAGAACTGCGGCGTTTAAAGAGAATCCAGCGGCGCCAACCGCAGTCTGATCAAAGTAAAGGAGCGGGTATAGGCTTGGTACAGGCCGCTATCTTATCTAACAATCCGTTGGATATTGAAGTATATACCATTGACGAACGACATTCATTTTTCTCTTTATTTGTAACTATTGATAAAGAGTAACTACTATCAGACAAAAGTATGAGCGAATTGAAACCTGAAATATTAGAGATACAAGGACAGAAGGATACATTCTTTACCCCTACTGTACATTTTGATGCTACCAAAGGCTACTGTCTATTAGAAGGAGAATCGTATCTGGAAAATACCTGGGAGTTTTACGAGCGTTTATGTAACTGGCTGCGAGCGTATGCCGAAACAGGGCGGCCGCTTACCTTCGATTTTAAGATGACCTACTTTAATACCAGTTCTTCTAAAGGTATACTGGAAATCTTACTTGTGCTTAAGGAGTATCAAGAGCGAGGGGGCGACTTGACGATAAACTGGTACTATCCTGAAGAAGATGATGATATTTTGGAAGAGGCTGAAGACTTTATTGAGGATACTCAACTTGAAATCAAGTTAATCCCTATTCCCGAAGCTATTTAGCGATATTACAATTTGAATTTATAGAGATCCATTAAGTTTCTCTGCTTATTATCTCGTCACCTGAAGTCTTTCAATCTTCAGTAGTAAGAAGAACGCAAGTTATGCAGTTCTTCTTTTTTGTTTTCACTCCTTGCCAGAGTCATCTCATGATTCTAACAGAGAGTTCATGACCAAGTACTTTTTCCTTTTCATATCATTATCTGTCAGACTAGTCTTATATAATTGCAGTGGGTTTGCTAAACACAATTTTTAGAGCTTAGCTGGGATAGGAAAGTTTATATTTTTAATATTTTACCATTAAAAAATTGTATTATTATATAAAAAATAGTACATTAGTAATATAAATATAAACATTACTAATATGGAATGGTTAGGTACTGCATTGTTTCTTTTTTTCATTTGGTTACAGTCTTGCCCGGAAAAAGCTGACTGATTAATGGCTAACTAACGATAGAGGATAGGACTTCTCGGACGCCAGTTCGTCTAAATTCGATAACATAGTAGGCAGTTTGTTCAATAAAAGGCGCCATGTCTTGATCCCAAAATGATTGGTGAGTTAATATTTGCTGCACCAATTTTTGTACTTCCTCCTGATTTGCTGCATCTACATTTGACCACACCTGGTAAAAAAATGCAGCCTGGTCATCGTTTATTGGGTAGCGTTCTGCTTGAAATTCACCAAAGTACTTTCCATCTTTTTCCTCTATAGGCCTAGTGAATAACAAGTAAGCAGCTAATCCAGCGCACATTCTTTTAGGAACTGATCCGGTATTTTTCAAGTACCTAGAAAAGGTTAGTCCATTGCGCATATTCATTTTTGAAGTATACTGTAAAGTGATACTAATGAGCTGATGATTTAGGTAGGGATTGCGAAAACGATCTAATACGTCTTTAGCAAATTCCCGGGCCATAGTCTGGTCAATTTCCAGCGTAGGAATTATTTCATCGTAAATAGTTTGAGAGATAAAACTTTCCATTACTGCATCTTGCATACAGTCAAAGACCGTATTCAGTCCGCACAAGAAGCCAGCCGCTACACTGATGGTATGCCCCCCGTTGAGAATGCGTAGTTTCCTCTCCCGATAAGGAGTAATATCTTCATCAATGATAATGCCTGGGTCAGCTTTCAAAAACGGAGCCTTGCGAATCAGGCGTTCTTCTTTTCCCTCAACAGCCAGCAGCCGATATACTTCACTTACCGTAAGTAATTCGTCTTTATAGCCTAAAATCTCTTCTAACTCGGCTTGCTTCCTTTGGTCTGGTTCTCCCGGCACAATGCGGTCAACCAAAGTATTGCAAAACATATTATGCTGAATAACCCACTGCCGAAACTCGTCTTCTAGCTCGTTAATCTCAATAAGCTTTAAAACGGTGGATTTTAATTTATCGCCATTATCGATAATGAGTTCAGTAGGAATGATCAGCATACCGCTTTGGGGCAGTCCGGCAAATGCCTGGTAGCGTTCGTACAAAAAAGCGGTTAGTTTCCCTGGAAACGATTGGGGTGGGTGGGCCGAAAGGTCATCGTCTTCCTGAAGGGTGATACCAATCTCAGTAGTATTGGAAATTACGGTTGTGATAGCCTCGTTGTGAGCGCAGTTGAGAATTTTAGGCCAATGTTCAGTGGCAGGTATTGCCTGGGATACGGCGGAATTTACGTAAAAATTACGCTGGGTATCGCCGTCAACAAAACCTTCTTCACAAATCGTGAATAGACCGTCTTGATTTGCGAACTTTTCACTACGACCCGAACGGGTATTGTTAACAATTACTACTCTTCCTCGAAAGATACGCTGATGATTAGCCTGGTCAACAAAGTGATCTATTAGTCCTCGCAGCAAGGCCCCTGACCCAAATTGAATAACTCGGTCGGGGTAGCCAAAAAAGCGGGAGTTGGGAAGCTGAATATTATTGGCCCTGTCACTCTTTTGGGCAATAGAGGTGATTTCGGCTTGGTTAAGTTTTCGTAGCATAAAAAGAATATTAGTAACAAAAAAGGAGGAAATATAATGCTTTTCCCTTTACTTCTGGCCTAAAATTTTCTACTGACCGCTAATTCAATTGCTAAAATATCGTAATAGGCCACTTTTTAGCAGAATAACGTGCCTAGTGAGTCTCATTTTTTGTATTTTTCTGGTTCTATATTATTGATCTTTCTAACTATGAACCGGAGCCTACGCATCTTTCACCTTTTATTCCTTTTAGTATCTACGTCCCTTCTCGCCCAAGTCCCTACTCCCAAAGAAGTAATTGGTTTTCAGATGGGGGCTGATTATAAAATTGCGGATTACTCGCAAATCACCGATTACCTGAAGCAACTGGATGCAGCTAGTGATCGGGTACGGATGCAACAAATTGGTACCTCAGTGTTAGGTCGCCCACTGTACGTACTATTTATCTCGAGCGAAGAAAACCTACAGCAGTTAGACCGCTGGAAAGACATTAACACTAAGCTAGCTCGGGCACGTATTTCCGACGAAGAAGCCCAACAGCTAGCCCAGGAAGGCAAAGCCATTGTCTGGGTTGACGGAGGTATTCACTCTACCGAAAGAGCTACTACTCAGTTCCCGCCGGAGCTGGCCTATATGGTAGCTACTGAAGAAACCCCGGAGATGCGTAAAATTCGTGAAAACGTCATTTTTATGCTAATGCCCAATATCAACCCTGATGGATTAGATATAGTGGCTAATTGGTATGAGAAAAATTTAGGGACACCCTACGAAACGTCTAATCCTCCAGTACTTTACCATTATTACGTGGGGCACGACAACAATCGTGATTGGTTTATGAATACCCAACCCGAAACCCGAGCAGTCACTAACTTACTGTTTAATGAATGGTATCCGCAAATTGTACTCAACCAGCATCAGTCAGCTCCCCGTTGGGCCCGAATCTTTATTCCGCCCTTCTCTAAGCCGGTTAATCCTCACATTCATCCCGGGGTGGTAAACGGTGTGAATTTGGTTGGTAACGAAATGGCGACCCGGTTTGCAGTAAACAATATGCCCGGAGTGGTATCGGATGTAACCTACACCATGTGGTGGAACGGAGGATTGCGAACGGCTCCCTACTTCCATAATCAGATCGGTATACTGACCGAAACAGCCCATACCACACCTACTCCCCGCTTTTATCCACCTGACTCAGTACCCAAAACAATCGGCAATGGTATTGCTACTAGCGGGACTGAGATTAACTATCCTAACCCCTGGCAAGGGGGGGATTCTCGTTTTCGAGATGCAGTAGAGTATATGCTAACGGCTGGTATGGCGACCCTCAGCATCGGAGCCGATCGTAAAGAAAAGTGGCTATATGACATGTACCGCATGGGCCGCGATGCGATTGAAGCCGAAGACGACGCTTTCGCCTACGTAGTACCTACCGAACAGTGGAATCCTAGCGAAGCTTACAATCTGGTTAATATTTTGCTGCAAGGTGGCTTGGAGGTACACCAAGCTACTCGTTCGTTTAGCTTGGGCGACATTACCTACACTGAGGGTTCGTACGTGCTGTACGGTGCCCAAGCCTTTCGCCCTTATCTAAAAGACTTGTTAGAGAAACAAGAGTATCCCAATCTGCGTCTTTACCCAGGTGGGCCGCCTAAAACTCCTTACGATTTGGCTGGTTGGACACTACCGATGCAAATGGGCGTACGCGTAGACCGATTGGATAAAGAAGTAGACATTAAAGTAACGGAAGTAACACAGGAGGTAGAATTCACTACTGGGGAAGTGGCCAAAAGAGCTACGTTTGCCTACGCGCTTAATCCACAGGATAATGCTAGTGCTCTGGCGGTAAATCAGTTACTAAAGGATGGTGCTGAGCTTTACTGGTTGGGTGAGAGTACGAGTGGTCTGGTAGCTGGAACCATATTGATTAAAAATGAGGACAATGCCGAAAATAAGGTGCGTCAACTAGCTGATTCACTAGGATTGACATTTAGTGGAGTCAATGATCAGCCCAAGGCGGCCCTGCATCAGCTTCGTCAACCGCGAGTGGGATTATATAAGTCGTGGGTGGCCAATATGGACGAGGGCTGGACCCGTTGGTTACTAGACCAGTATAGCTTTCAGTATGATACCCTACACGATGAGCAAATTCAAACCGCTGATCTAGCTCGGTACGACGCGATCATTATTCCCGACCAAAGCCCTTCGCGTATTTTGCACGGACATGCAGTACACAACATGCCCGAAGAGTATGCCGGTGGTCTAGGACTGGAAGGAACGTTAGCGCTAAATAATTACGTGAAGCAGGGCGGAACCTTGATTACCTTCGACGAAGCCAGTGATTTTGCTATCCAGCAATTTGGCTTACCATTGCGTAACGCGGTAGCGGGCCTATCCAGCAAGGAATTTTTTATCCCCGGTTCATTAATCCGGGCCACGGTAGATACTGACTATCCACTAGCCTACGGTATGCAAGATACAGTAGCCACCTCCTTCTCCCGCAGCCGGGCCTTTGAAATAGTGAAGCAGCAACGCGAAGGCGAGGGTGGTAAAGAAGATATTGAGCAAATACCTGACCCCCCAGTGAAAACCGTAGTTCGTTATGCGAAAGATGATTTACTGATGAGCGGGTGGGCGCTTGGTGAAAAGAAACACATTGGCGGCAAAGGCGCGCTCATGCACGTAATGCACGGCCAGGGTGATATTATACTGTTTGGCTTCCGCCCTCAGTTTCGGGGGCAGCCCCGCAGTACCTACAAACTGATCTTTAATGCTATCTACAGCAGCACTATCGACGACCTGCCTACTCTTCAATCAGACGAGAATCAATCCGTGGCAGAGTAGATAGTAATATGAGGGATTTATCAAAAAAATCTGTAACGGGATGGCAAATATTTTCTTCATCTATATTTAACCGTATTCATTTGTGAAGTACCTATTGATCATTGCTGCTACGGCTCTCGTTACTGCTTTTGTCTGTTTTTTGTCGTTCGGGCCTCAACCGGACGGGAAGATTATCGATAATGACGTACAGGCTGCCCAGAAACTACTAGCTCTGGATCTGACCGACGATGAAATTGACACGCTACTGGCGGATGTGCGGGATAACGCCGAGGATTTTGATTTGATGCATCAGTATACCCTAAAAAATGAAGTGCCACCCGTCCTGCTGTTCAATCCGGTACCCAAAGGCTTTTCCGTAGACACTTCTTCCATTACCCCGAAGTGGGATATTCCGGTTGAAGTAGCCCTGCCGGCTAATCAGGACGCACTGGCGTTTTACAGTATTTTAGAACTGGCTTCGCTCTTGAGGAGTCGGCAAATTACATCGATGGAGCTTACTCAGTTGTACCTTGATCGTATCCGCCGCTATGACGATACCCTGCTGAGTGTAATTACCGTTACCGAAGAGTTAGCGCTGGAGCAGGCTCGTAGAGCGGATGAAGAGATACAGCAGGGTAAGTATCGGGGGCCGTTGCACGGTATTCCCTACGGAGTAAAGGATCTGTTGGCAGTAGAAGGCTACAAAACCACCTGGGGGGCCAACACCCATAAAAATCAGATGATTAACGAAACTGCCACTGTAGTAAGAAAGCTGGAAGATGCCGGAGCAGTACTCATCGCTAAGCTTACCTCGGGAGCTTTGGCTCGGGGCGATGTGTGGTTTGGCGGCACCACTAAAAATCCTTGGGATTTAGAGCAAGGCGCCAGCGGGTCATCGGCGGGTTCAGCCTCAGCAGTAGTAGCCGGCCTAGTTGGTTTCGCCATCGGTACCGAAACGATGGGTTCTATCAGTTCGCCCTCTACCCGTTGCGGAGCCAGCGGGTTGCGTCCTACCTTCGGACGGGTGAGCCGCCACGGAGTGATGACCCTGAGTTGGAGCCTGGATAAAGTGGGCCCAATCTGCCGCTCGGCGGAAGACGCTGCACTGGTGTTTGATGCCATTCGGGGCGCGGATGCTAATGACCAGACTACGGTAGGCGCCGATTTTGCTTACGATGGCGAAGTTGATCTATCGGACTTACGAATGGGTTTTGTGGAAAAATACTTTGAAAAGGATACCACCGCTCAAGCTAATAACGAGCAGGCTCTGGCTACCTTACGGGAGTTAGGAGCTGATTTACAATCGGTAGACCTACCGGATAGTAGCACCCTCCCAGTAAAGATTTTATCACTGATCATGTATGCTGAAGCGGGAGCGGCCTTTGATGATCTCACCCGCAGCAATCGGGATGACTCACTGGTACGGCAGGATGAACGTTCCCGGCCCAATGCGTTGCGGCAGTCGCGCTTTATTCCAGCGGTGGAGTACATTCAGGCGAACCGTTATCGCTATCAGCTAGTCCAGGCGATGGACTCGCTGATGCAGCAGTACGATGTGGTAGTTACCCCCACTCGGGGCGGACGCCAATTGCTAATTACCAACATGACTGGCCATCCGGTAGTGGTAGTACCCATCGGCTTTGATGAGGAAGGCCACCCACAGAGCATTACCTTTATCGGTAATCTGTACGACGAAGCTACCATTCTGGAAGTAGCCCACACCTACCAGCAAGCCACTGATCTAGAAGATCAGCACCCCGAGTTTTTCCTGCCGGAAGTGATAGCTGAGAATCAGGGAGCTGGTGCCCAGTGAAGTTCGGCTATGCGGATACCCTGCAAATCGGGTAGAAGAGCTGCGATGTACCACTGGCCTTGATGCTGAAAAATTTCGGGGGCAGCAACTGGCAGTGTACCCACAAAATATTGGTCATCGTCTACGCCAAAGTCGTACAGGTTTTTGGAGCGGTAGACGCTGGTTTTTGGAATGGTTTCGGTAATGCCATCCACCACCCGCCCGTAGGATTGAGTACGGAATAGATAATAGTAGCCCGAAGGATGTTTTACTACGAAAGGGCACTCGGCTAACCAGAACTTATCACCTCCGGCCTGTCCGCCGTAGGCTACCTTAGTAGACTCGCTCCAGGTTTCCAGATCAGTAGAAGTTCGTAAATAGACTGCGCCAATCTGGTTGGGATGAGCGGTATAATAGGCGTAAAAGGTATCGTTTTCGTGCAGCACCATCGCATCGCGGGTATTGGTTTCGGCGGGGTCACCAAATAGGGCTGGGGAATCATCGCTCAGCTTGCGTTCAAAACGGATTCCGTCGGGACTGATGGCCAGACAAATGCGGTTCCAGTCGCCGTAGAACATATGGTACATATTATCAATGCGGGTAACATAGGGAGCCTGCATACCGCCGGGTTCTTCTCCTAAATCTGGATCAGCCTGCATGGCAATGCCCATAGGGGTCCAGTCGTGGTCGGTAAGGTTAGCGGCTTGCCAGCGATGAAACAGTCGGGTTTTACCGGGTGCCTTAGTTTTACGAATGCATGACCAAAGCTGCCAGGTGCTATCGGCCGCCTGCCAGATACCAAAATCAACTGGCTGCTGCTCATCGGAGGTAAGCTTACCCAGATCGGGGTTGCCCGCCACTGTCCACCAATCACCTTCAATCACGGGTACCAGCGCTGGACCGGGTTGGGAAAAGCCAACAGAAACCAAACAGAGCGTGAGGTAAATCAAGCAGGTTAGATGTTTTGTAGTATAAGCCATAGATCGAGTGTTAACTAAGAACATAAACAATATTGACCAGATGGATTGTTTAGGATAACTCAGCGAGAGCAGTGCTAATAATGTCCCTACGCTAACCAGCCAGCAATTAGAAAACCCAGATACGTGCCAACGCCATTCCCCAGTGCGCCTACCAAAATTCCTGGTAGATACAAATCCATCCGGTTCAGGCTTTTAGCTAGGGCTAGCGCCGATGATGATCCGCCAATGTTGGCCTGGGAAGCCACGGCGGCAACATCCCAATCTAGTTTACCCAGCGCAGCGGCTCCGAAGGTGAATAAGCCGTGTATCAGTACAATAGTAACTACCAGCACCAACAGGCGCCAGGCTAAGTCTCCAATCTGGCTAAGAGCGGCAAACTCGCAGTAGGCACCAATTACCGCCAGGAATAAGTAGACGCTGAATAAGCCGAGTAGATGTCCGCCTGGCAATTGGTGTACACTGGGTATCTGAGCTAATAGCAGCGCAATGGTAGTCAGAATCAGTATAGAAGGAATGACAATGCCAAACGTAGCCAGCCAGTCGGCCATGATGTTAGATACGAGTAATGTGAACAAACCTAAACTTAGCAGGATGCTAAGGGACATTACCCCAATAGTTTCCTTTTCCCGTTCGGGATGCTGCTCTTCTACCGCCGGGGCAGGAGCACTAGGCGCGATTTTCTTCATCCCTCGTCGGAAAAGGGTAGGAATAGTTAGTGTTACTACCATCCACAGGGCGGTAATAATATTATCTACCGCGGCCATACCAGCGTATAGCACTCCTTCTTCCATCACATTATAGTGAATGGCGATAGCGTTGAAGTTGACGCTTCCTCCGGTGTAGGTGCCCACGAACATCCCGCTGATGGGCGGATACAGTTCGTTAAATTGTTCGGCCCCGTTGATGAGAAACATTCCGACTAACACTCCTACTACTGTCCCCAAAATACCAATACCGAACAGAATGAGCATGGGAGCACCTGCCCGTCGAATGCTTTCCAGATTTACATCCAGTAGTAGGAAAAAGATAGACAACGGGGCTACGTAGGCAAAAATACCTGAGTATACCGGCGAACCCTGAGAAGCCGAAGGGATAATTCCCAGATTGGCAATTAAAGCTACGAATAGAATAACTAGTAGAGCCGTGCTCAAGTGCTTGAGAAAAGTAGTTCGCACCAGCCATTCGCAGATAAGCACACTGAGGCATAACATACTAAGCACATATAAGGATTGATC
Source organism: uncultured Flammeovirgaceae bacterium (assembly GCA_937884755.1). Lineage (GTDB taxonomy): Bacteria > Bacteroidota > Bacteroidia > Cytophagales > Cyclobacteriaceae > Tunicatimonas. The sequence goes on along the minus strand of CAKZYJ010000494.1, from coordinate 19,564 downwards.
GGGCACCGGCAGTAGAGTTTGAACTCGCAAAGTAACCAAAACTTTTAGAATAGCTACTTCTGCCGAAAAGTGTCAATAAAGATTTGGGTACAACAATTCAACCTGATTCAAAAGAGCAGGAAAAGCCCCAGTGGTGCCGGAAAAATTTGTAAGTTACTACTTTATTCCTAACCTCTCAGCTATGCCTCAACCTGCACCCGCTAAAGAAACCATGTACTACGGTGGTTCGTCGCACCGCCCCCCGGAAGTTACCGAACTACGCGCTGGCCCTCTTAGCTGTCAGTACGAAGAAGGTAATTTACGTTACATTCGGGCGGGGGAGGTGGAGCTGCTGCGGATGATCTACTCAGCGGTACGCGATCAGAACTGGAATACAGTAGCTCCCACTCTCACCCAGGAAAAGATTGAGCACTTGAACGATGGTTTCGCGATAACTTATAACTGTCGCTATCGGGAGGGAGACATTGATTTTTCTGCCACCTACCGTATCACAGGTGAGGCGGATGGAAGCATTCGCTTCGCAATGGAAGGCGAGGCACTCAGCACCTTTCAGCGCAACCGCATTGGCTTTTGTGTGCTGCATCCGGCCAGCGTAGCAGGAGCTGATTGCCAAATTGAAAGCTCGGAAGAAGAGAAAACCGAAGGAAAGTTTCCGGTTTACATTAGTCCGCATCAGCCGTTTAAGAATATTCGTCGGATGCGCTGGTCTCCTACTGAAGAGGTAACGGCTTCGATAGAGTTTAGCGGAGACATTTTTGAGACTGAGGATCAGCGCAACTGGACCGACGATTCATTTAAAACGTACTGCACTCCACTGGAGAAACCTTTTCCGGTAACTGTCCCTCAGGGCGAAAGAATATACCAAGAGGTTTTCCTGAAGCTAGAACAAGCTCCTTCGAATATTTCGGTGAATGAGAGTACTCCACAAATAACAATTACTGAAAAACCTACTACCAAGCTGCCAGCTATTGGCATCGGACGTTCCGCCGAGGTTGATACGTTAAGTCAAGAAAATATTAGCCTACTGAAAGAAATTCAGTTTGACTATTATCGGATAGATATTAAACTTTTTGAGTCAGATTGGCAGCAAATATGGAGACAGGCAGTAAGAGAGGCAAATATATTAGGCTGTTTACTAGAAGTTGCTTTACATTTTAGCAATGATGTTTCTGAAGAACTAACTGCTTTCATTAATGTGGTATCGGGTGTAAAAGTAAAATCTGTACTGATTTTGCATCAAGAGCATAAGGTAACTCCCGAAGCACTATTAAACGAAACGATACCAATATTACGTCGTAACTTCCCTGATGCTCGATTAGGTAGTGGTACCGATCACTTCTTCACCGAACTCAACCGGGAACGCATTCCCAGCAACCAGCTCGACTTTTTGAGCTACTCTATTAATCCTCAGGTGCATCAGTTTGATAATCAATCATTAATTGAAACCTTACAGGCCCAGGCCTACACTATAGCTAGTGCCCAGGAGTTTGCTAATGGGGTTCCGGTGCAGGTGTCGCCCGTTACGCTGAAAATGCGGCGAAACCCTAACGCTACCGGGCCAGAGCCAACGCTTGATCCCGACACCTTACCGCCAACAGTGGATACCCGTCAGGCTTCGCTGTTTGGGGCAGGCTGGACAGTGGGTAGCTTACGAAATCTAATCCAGTCCGGAGTAAGCTCAGTAAGCTACTATGAGACAGTCGGTAGAAAGGGAATAGTAGCGGGGGAAGTAGAGCCTTTTTTCTCTGAGCTTGGCCAGTTGCCTCCTGGTACGCCTTACCCTATGTATCTGGTGTTTCATTATCTGTTGTCAGAACAGGTACAAGAAGTATTTGAAGTTCAATCCAGCCATCCGTGGAAGGTAGAAGGGATAGTAGTTCGCACTGATCAAGGCACCAAGGGCATTATGGCTAACCTACAACCGGAACCGGTATCGATAGAAATCTTAGGTGATTTATTTTCCAGCGTTAAGCTTTTAGACGAAAAAAATTTCGCGTCAGCCCTTGAAGCTCCTACTTCATTTTTAGAATCTGATTTCAGTGAATTTTCGACTCCGCTTGATCTACCTCCTTATGCTTTGGTATTTTTATCTTCATCTTCATAAGAAATCAATTGGTTGTAATTCAAACTGGGTATAACCCACAGTATGAGTATACAAGTAGATTTTTGAAAACTCACGCAAAAATTTGTAACATAAAGTTCCTAATCTGCACATCACATGAAAATTTTTCTCTTCTTACTAATCAGCTTTTTTACACTGGCTAATGTATTAGCTCAATCATCTCCCGACACCCTACGGTTGTGGCCGGAAGGTGCTCCCGGAGCTACCGGTACTGAAGAAAAGGATATGCCATCGCTAATTCGCTATCCTGCATCGGCATCGATGGCTACCGGCGCGGCGGTAGTAGTGTGCCCAGGCGGAGGGTATAACATGTTGGCGATGGATCACGAGGGTCATCAGATTGCTCAGTGGCTAAACTCTTTTGGAGTTTCAGCTTACATATTAACCTACCGATTAGGGAAAAACGGGTACAAACATCCCATTCCTATGAATGATGGCAAGCGAGCCATCCGGACCGTACGAGCCAACGCAGAAGAATGGGGCATTGATCCTAACCGGATTGGCGTATTAGGATTTTCCGCCGGAGGACATATGGCCTCAACACTGGGAACACACTTAGATTCCGGCGGAGCTGACGCTGTCGACCCAATCGATCTGCAAAGCAGCCGCCCTGATTTTATGGTACTACTTTATCCGGTGATTTCCTTTACCGAAGATTATCAACATAAAGGTTCCCGACGCTCACTACTCGGCGAAGATGCCGATGCCGAACTGGTAGCCTCACTTTCCAATGAGCGTCAGGTAAAAGCCGATACTCCCCCTACCTTCTTAGTACACACTACCGAAGATACGGGAGTGCCGCCCGAAAACAGTATCTACTTTTACCTGGCCCTGCGGGAGAAGAATATTCCCGCCGAACTACACGTATTTGAGAAAGGGAGGCATGGCCTGGGGATGGGCAGCCGCTACTCAGCCTTCTCGGCCTGGCCCGAACTCTGCGAAGCCTGGATGCTAGAGCGTGGTTTTCTGGTGCCAACTCCCTAGCAGAGATTAACCAGCCAGCTTATTGTCCAACTAAAAATAGTGCATTACTAAATAGTAACTTGCCATTTTGCCAAAATGCTCGGAACAGCGGGTTGTCTACTAAATAGATAATACTACCGTTCCCCATTTCTTCCACTCCAAATATTAGTGAATTAGTCAACTGCTTCTGAATCTCGACTCCGGCGAAGCCACTTATCAACTCGTCGGCACTAGTTAGGGTAGCTACATTCCAACCTTCTTTCAAATAGCCGTAGCGACTATTTCCTCGTTTGAGTGTAAAGTAATGGTCGGGATAACCTAAACTAAGTGGATGGGTATTATCTAAACGCAGCTTAAAGATGCTTCCTGAAATATAATTGCTAATGCCGCGTCGCTCCCGCTCCTCATATGCTGAAAGTTGGTGGCGTTCCCGAAAATCTTCTTTAAGTTGCTCGAGATTAACTTTTTCCTGGTCATCGGAGTACTCGGCGAGTTGGTATTCTTCTTTACCTCCAAAGTAGGACAAAGCATTTTCTAAAGCTATTACTTTTCCACCCTGCTGTATCCACTCTCTCAGGTCAACGCCCTCTAACAGTTGAGCATATCGCCCATTAGGTAATATGAGTACGTTATAATCCGATAGGTCAACACTCTTTAAGCTCTCCGTGTTGATGACTGATACCGGGTACTCAATTTCCTGCTCAAAGTAGTACCAGATTTCTCCAAGGCCATAGGGCGATACATCCTCGCCTGCAGCCAATAGTACCTTGGGAGGGTCAATGAAGCGTATCTCGCCTGACCCTAGATCAAAGCCGCTTTCTACGTAGCCGGTGCGAACTGGAAAAATTTCTTGCTGTAGCCTATTGGCTAAGCTGATAATTTTCTGGTCAAACAGTTCGCCGAGCGAGCGATTGTTGGCACGGGTAATGATCAGTGCTCCAGCATCAAAGGCCCGTCCTTCTAGAGAAAAATCCCGTTGGGAGTAACGTACCTTTATTCCCTGCTTAATAAGCTCAGACAGAAATTGAGCATCCTGAACGCCGTTCCAGCGGCTCACGTAGGCGTAGGCTGGTTCACTTACCTGCTGGGGTGCAAAAGTATCTTCGATTACTTCCTGAACAGAATTGATTTTGGTATCAAGCGCGTAGGCGTCTAAATCGTAGGCGTAAGGAATGGCCCAGGCGGTGATGTCGTAGGTAATAGAATCAGCAAGCTCAGCTTCGGGCTCAAACAGCGTTTGTAGTAGTACCGATTTAGGCTGACTGGATGAAATCACCAAGTCACCTTCTTCCAGTTGGAAGTCAATCTCCCGGTCTTGCTGGTAGCTGAACCCGGAAAGACGGCGAGCAGCGGTACTTTCGCTGTACTCAATCTGATGTCTGTCTAGCAGCAAACGGAGATCTTTGATTTTTTCCGAGTTGTTACCAGACTTCACTACGTAGCTAGAATAGATGCTAAAATCGCCCTGCCGCGATTTCTCAAAGAAATCGGTAAATTCCTGTACAATACGGCCAGCGTTCTGAGAGGCAACTTCAATAGTGGATAAGCTGGTGGTGATGTGGTGGTCAATACGGTCTTTTAAGGTGAGGGTATCGCCCTCTGCGGTAATTACGGCTAATCCGGCCCGTCCCGAACCGCCCTGCTCGTAGGTCATCCCAATGGCCCCGTTGAAGGTAGGGTAGGTATCTCCGTAGCTGGGGTACAGCAGATCAAAACGTTCGCGAGTGAAGTAGAGCCAGCCAGCTTCGTCAAAGTAGCGAGCATTGTTTTTTCCAATCACAGTTTGCAACTCTCGCTGCCAGTCGGTGATGATGGCGTGGTAGGGTTCAGCTGCTGGGGCAAAGTAGTACGGACTGTTCACTCCTTGCTCGTGATAGTCGGCATGGATGTGAGGCAACCACTGGTTATATAGTGCTAGCCGCTCGCGGGTTTCTTTTTGGGTAGCCCAGGCCCAGTCGCGGTTCAGGTCAAACAGATAATGATTCATTCGCCCACCTGGCCAGGGTTCATCATGCTCCCAGGATTTGGGTTGGGGATTAGGTGTAGCGTTTGCCTTCTGATTGTACCAGTTTACGTAGCGGTCGTGCCCGTCAGGATTTAAGCAAGGATCAATGATGACTACCGTATTCTCTAGCCATTCGGCCGCCTGGGGACTCTGTCCACTCGCTAGTTCGTAGAGTACACCTATGGCAGATTCAGTAGCAACCGCTTCGTTACCGTGCACATTATAGCTAAGCCACACAATAGATAAATTATCAAATGCTTCGTTATCCACTTCGGCTAGGCCCGTGCGCGCAAGGTTAGCTTGGCGGATAGCCTCCAATTGCGCAGCGTTTTCAGGAGAAGTTACGTAAGCGACTACCAGAGGTCGGTGTTCGTTGGTTTCGCCGTAAGTAGTCAGGGATATATGATCGGCGGTTTCGGCTACTTCTTCAAAGTAGTCAATAACCCGGTCGTAGCGGGTAAATCTTTCTCCTAGGTTATAACCTAAAAATTCTTGAGGGCTTGGTATCTGAGCTACGGCTGTTTCATTTAATAGCCAACAAGTAAGTAAAAGTAAGAAGCGATGCATTCTATCTTGTTTGATTAACGACTGTGCAAAATAGTGGAAGCATCTTACTTTTTTAGAATAGATGCACTAAAATTGCCTTAGTTATTAGGTTAAAAAGAAAGTGGGTTTTGCTATTGGGCTTCTTTTCCAGTTTTTGTTACTGCTTCTTCCAAATCCTGATGCTGAATTAGAGCGGTCCAGATGCTGAGTTTCTTTCCTTTTTGCTGCGTCCAAATGGGGTAAATACGCTGATCGTACGCAGTGACGTTGTTATAATCGCCAAAAAATACCGTTGAACTGTCTATTTTGAAAGGCTGGTCAGTGAGCTTGACATTAGTGAAATGATTTCCACCATTGGTAGAATAGGCTAAAAACACATCAGTATCAGTTCCACTGGTATTACGGCGATCGTAAAAAACTACATACAAGTAGCCCGTTGTAGGGTCAATTGCCATCCAGGTTAAAAACTGTTGATGACCGGCTTCATCATTATTCACTCGTAATGGTTCTGACCAGGTATTTCCCTGATCGGTTGAACGACTTAACCAAACATCAATATCGTCGCTACCGTTTCGCTGATCAGTCCAGTTTACGTAGATCGTACCCTGGTAAGGACTATCACTCAGGTCACATACTGTGACTGGCATACCATTGCAGCGCGCTAATCCGGCTACTGATTGGCTCCAGCCCCCTGGTTGTTGGGCAACTATGATATCTCTATCTAGCCAGGTATTTCCCCCGTCGGTAGAGCGATCAAAATAAAGCGTATCGTTATTAGCCCAGGCCACGTATACTTGCCCAGCAGGGCCCACGGCGGGTACTGCTCCCTCTACGGTTTGGTCATCATCCAGGCAATTACCTGCTTTCTGATTAATCCGTATTGGTTCACTCCAAGTTTCTCCAGCATCAGTAGATTTAGCTATAACAATAGAGGAACTATCTTCAGGATCAGTACTACCGTACTCTTCAAACTCCGTCCAACTTACGTAGAGATGATTATTTTGTGGGTCCACTGTCGCCCATTCTTTATCTTGATTGTGGTTTGGGTGGTAACCGATACTAGCACCTGAGCTCCAGGTGCGCCCTCCGTCACTAGAGCGTTGGCATACAATTCGGTCCAGCCAACTTTCGGCGTTCCTCCCTTGATTACCCGGCGAGGATAGGTGAAAGTAAAAAAAATGATTATTGTAGTCAGCTAGTAAGCAGGGGTCGCCCCAAACTCCGTAAGGCGAACGGATTGTATCGACATTCCAACTTACCCCAGCATCTCTCGAAAAGTAAACATTACTCAGTACACTACCGGCTACGATTTGTTTAGGTTGAAGGGGATTAATTGCTATGGAAGGCTCTCAAGGCCAATAATTCCGCTTTCCCTCATCAATCTTAACTAGTTTAATTTGGGCAAGGATTGTATTGGTACCGAGAACGAATACGAAAAGTAGAAACCACCATCTCATGAGCCAGGAGTTTCTGATAAGGTAAGTATTTTGACACAACAAAAAAACAGCTAACGAAATGCTAACTGTTTTGAGATAGTTTTAGCTTGTCGTAAGGTATGATATTACCCCGCCTTAGAAATTTTGAGGGGTGAATCATCTCTAGCTTCCAGTTCGGAGTGTCCCATCAAGTATAAGTCTACCGCTCGGGCAGCCTCACGCCCTTCGGCAATAGCCCATACTACTAGCGACTGTCCCCGGCGGGCATCACCCGCAGTGAAAATGTGAGGCTTATTGGTCTGATAACGGCCTTCTTCAGCGGCGATATTGCCTCGTTGGTCTAACTCTACTCCTAAATCTTCCAATAGCCCGTGGCGTTGGGTGTGCATGAATCCGATAGCCAATAAAGCCAAATCGCAGGGAATTTCGTACTCACTGCCAGGAATTTCTTCGAACATAGGTCTTCCATCCCGCTCACTTACCTTCCATTCTAGTTTGGCCAGCTTCAGCCCTTTCACGTTTCCTTGCCCATCGTGTACAAATTCTTTAGTCATGATGGACCAATTGCGCTCGGCTCCTTCTTCGTGGGAGGAGGAGGTACGTAGGATCATCGGCCACTGTGGCCAGGGATTGTCTTCATCTCGCTCAGTAGGCGGTTTGGGCATTAATTCAATCTGAGTCACTGAAGCGGCCCGATGCCGATTGGAGGTGCCTACGCAATCGGAGCCGGTATCGCCACCACCAATTACTACCACGTGCTTATCAGTAGCCCAAATATCAGAGTCGTTCGTGAGCCAGTCGCTGGATACCCGCTTATTCTGCTGCGTAAGGAATTCCATGGCGTAGTGCACTCCCTTCAGTTCGCGGCCAGGAATGGGTAGGTCACGCGGAACACCTGCTCCGGTAGTAATGACTACCGCGTCAAATTCATCTTCTAATTGCTCAGCCGTAATATCCTTACCAACATGCACACTGGTTTTAAAAACAACTCCTTCTTCTTCCATCACGGCCAAGCGACGGTCGATGACCCACTTCTCCATTTTAAAATCAGGGATACCATAGCGTAGCAATCCTCCGATTCGCTTGTCTTTTTCAAATAGGGTAACCCAATGGCCGGCTTTATTGAGTTGGGCGGCCGCGGCTAACCCAGCTGGGCCGGAGCCGACAATGGCAATCTTTTTTCCGGTGCGCACCTTAGGTGGCTGGGGCTGTATTAGTCCTAGCTCAAAGGCCTTTTCAGCAATAGATTTCTCGATATGCTCAATAGCTACCGGGGGCTTGATAATTCCCAGTACGCAGGAGGCCTCGCAGGGAGCAGGGCAAATTCGTCCGGTAAACTCAGGAAAGTTGTTAGTAGAGTGAAGAATCTGGGCAGCCAGCTCCCAGTTCTCTTCGTATACTGCATCGTTGAATTCGGGAATGTTATTGCCCAATGGACAGCCGTTATGACAAAATGGTATACCGCAGTCCATACAACGAGCCGCCTGCTTTTTCGTTTTTTTATCGTCGAAATCCAGATATAGCTCCTTGTAATCATTAATACGCTCTTTGGGATCACGCGCCTGCGGCAGTTCCCGGTTGAACTCTTTAAATCCAGTTGGTTTTCCCATAGTAGATCGGGTTTTGAAGATCAGATATTGGAGGTTAGAGGTTAAGTGTCAGACTCTGGTACACCTACTTTTCTAAACCTAGAATTCAAGTCCTAATCTTCGGCTTATACTTTTACTTGTGTTTTATTCTCCTGTTGTGCCCGTCGCTTCTCGAGAGCGGCCTTGTATTCACGCGGCATTACTTTTATGAAGTGATTACGGCTTAGTGCCCAGTTTGTTAGCATGCGCTGAGCCACCATACTACCCGTGTACTCAGCGTGTTTTTGAAGCATAGATACCACCGTATTCTCGTCTTCATCAGTCATTGTTTCCAGGTCAACCTGTTCATGGTTACAGTAGGCCGGAAAGCGTTGTTCATCGTCGTAGACAAACGCCATACCGCCACTCATACCCGCACCAAAGTTTCGGCCGGTTCGGCCTAGTACCACTACCGTACCGCCAGTCATGTACTCGCAACCATGGTCGCCAATACCTTCTACCACAGCCTTCACCCCGGAGTTGCGAACGCAGAAGCGTTCACCAGCCTGACCTCGGATGTAGGCTTCGCCAGAAGTGGCCCCATAGAAGGCTACGTTACCGATAATCATGTTTTCTTCGGGTACGTACTTTGACTCACGGTGAGGGTATATGATCAGCTCGCTGCCCGATAAACCTTTGCCAAAATAATCGTTGGCTTCACCTTCCAGTTCAAACCGGATACCCTTAGTAGTAAAGGCCGCAAAGCTTTGTCCGGCCGAGCCTTTAAAGGTAAAATGAATGGTGCCGGGGGGTAACCCCGGGCTACCGAACTTCTTGGAAACCTCATTAGAGAGCATGGTCCCTACCGAACGGTTAGTATTGATTAGGCGAAAATCATTCTTCACCGGTTCTAATTCTTCCAACGCGGGCAGAGCGGCCTCAATCAAATCCCAATCCAGTACCTCATCAATGCCGTGATCTTGCTCCTGTTGCTTGTAGATACCTACGTTGGGCCTGGTTTCCGGCTTGTAAAGAATTCGGGATAGGTCAATTTTCTTGGCTTTCCAGTGGTTCACATCGTCGCGCTTCTCCAGTACGTCTACCTGCCCAATCATCTCGTTTACAGTACGGAAGCCTAACTCAGCCATAATTTCCCGTAGATCTTCGGCCAGGAAGGTAAACAGGTTGATAACATGCTCTGGTTTTCCGCTAAACAGCGCTCGTAGCTCGGGATCTTGCGTAGCTACGCCTACCGGACAGGTATTCAAATGGCACTTGCGCATCATGATGCAGCCTTCGGTGACTAGCGCGGCGGTAGAAACTCCAAATTCCTCAGCACCCAGCAAAATAGCAATAGCAATATCGCGTCCGGTCTTAATCTGACCGTCAGTCTGCACTGTAATGCGGCTGCGCAGATTATTCTTTACCAGGGTTTGATGGGTTTCGGACAGACCTAGTTCCCAGGCAACTCCGGCGTGGCGTACTGAACTCAAAGGTGATGCTCCTGTTCCACCGTCGTGACCAGAGATAAGTACTACATCGGCGTGAGCTTTAGCTACCCCGGCTGCAATAGTACCGACTCCGGCTGAGGCTACCAGCTTTACATTGATCCGCGCTTCGCGATTGGCGTTCTTCAGGTCGTAGATCAACTGGGCTAAATCTTCGATAGAGTAAATGTCGTGGTGGGGCGGGGGAGAGATCAGTCCTACTCCGGGAGTAGCGTTTCGCACCCGTCCAATCCAGTCGTCTACCTTATGGCCAGGCAATTGTCCACCCTCGCCGGGCTTGGCTCCCTGCGCCATTTTAATTTGAAGCTCGTTGGCATTCGTTAAGTAGTTACTAGTAACCCCAAAACGCCCCGAAGCCACTTGTTTGATGGCAGATCGCTCCCAATCGCCGTTGGGCTTGCGTTCAAAGCGAATTTCATCTTCTCCTCCTTCGCCGCTATTGCTTTTGCCGCCAATCCGATTCATAGCAATGGCCAAAGTAGAATGAGCCTCGTGCGATAGCGAACCGAACGACATCGCTCCAGTCGCAAAGCGCTTGAAGATGCTTTCTTTAGATTCTACCTCCCCCAGTGGAATGGAGTTTCGCTTTTTAAATTGCATTAACCCCCGGAGTGTAGCCAGTTGTCCCGAACGCTGATTGATGATTTCGGCGTACTGCTTATATAGTTTGTAATCATTTTTTCGGGTAGCCTGCTGAAGTAGATGAATGGTTTGTGGGTTCAGCATATGATATTCACCCCGGCGCTTCCATTGGTAGACACCACCGACTTCCAGCCTGGTGGTTTCCAGTGCCTCCTGAGGGAACGCCAAGCGGTGGCGCACCAGGACCTCTTCCGCCAGGTCATCAAATTCCACCCCACCAATACGGGTCACCGTACCGGCAAAGCACTTATCTATTACGAACTGACTAATACCCAAAGCTTCAAAGCTTTGCGCTCCGTGGTACGACTGGATAGTAGAGATTCCCATTTTAGAGAAAATCTTTAGCAATCCAGCATTTACCGCTTTAATAAAACGTTTGTTCAGTTTCTCGAGCGGTTTGTCGTTATGGATCAGGCCGCGTTGCTGCAAGTCGGCGATGCTGGCAAATGCCAGGTAGGGGTTGATAGCGTGGGCACCGTAGCCGATTAGCGTAGCTAAATGATGCGTTTCACGTACATCACCCGCTTCTACTACCAGACTGGTCTTGGCCCGCAACCCACTACGAATGAGGTGGTGATGTACAGCTCCAGTTGCCATCAGAGAAGGAATAGGTGCCTGATCTTCGTTGAATGCTCGGTCAGAAATGACTAAAATATTTGCTCCGTTACATACTGCTTGTTCGGCTTCGGTGGACAGCTTTTCCATCGCCTGCTCTAATGCTCCGGTTTCGCCAGTAGCTGGGAATACCGCCTTTAGTACCTGTACAGTGAACGCCGGATGCTGTAGATACTTAATGCGTTTAAGCTGTTCGTTAGTGAGAACCGGCTGCTTCAGTTTAATTTGCTGGCAGTGCTCGGGTGTTTCGTTCAGGATGTTCTTGGTGCTTCCCAGGCTAGTGAACAGCGACATCACCAGTTTTTCTCGAATGGGATCAATAGGCGGGTTACTGACCTGGGCAAAAAGCTGCTTGAAGTAGTTAGCAATATGCTGGCTTTGACTGGAAAGGGCGGCCAACGGAGTATCCGCTCCCATAGAACCGATTGGTTCTTTTGATTTATCTACCATGGGAGCCAAAATCACCTTCAAATCTTCAGTAGTGAACCCCATCGCTAGTTGCCGGGTTAGCAAAGGAAGTTGGTCGGAAGAATGCGTATCCTGTCCGTTTACATGGAGTGGTTCCGGCAACTCATCTAAGAAGTACTGATGCTCATTCAGCCAGTCACGGTAGGGCTTCTCCGAGCAGATTCTTTCTTTAATTTCCTGGTCACTGATAATACGGCCTTCGGATAAGTCGGCTACAAACATTCGGCCGGGCTTCAGCCGTCCCTTCAAGGTTACTTTGGACTCATCAACTGGTAAAGCTCCGGCTTCCGAAGACATAATTAGTTTATCATCTTCGGTGAGCAGGTAGCGGGATGGGCGTAGTCCGTTACGGTCGAGCGTGGCCCCTACCAATTCACCATCGGTAAAGCAAATAGAAGCCGGGCCATCCCAGGGTTCCATCATGGAAGCATAGTACTCGTAGAAAGCTTTCTTCGGATCGCCCATCAGGTCGTTATCTTGCCAGGCTTCCGGTATCAGCATCATCATCACGTGGGGCAGCGAGCGTCCGCCCATGTGTAGCAGTTGTACCGCCAAATCCAGGTTAGCTGAGTCAGAGAAAGCCGAATTACAAATGGGCATCAGTTTTTCTAACTCTTCATCAGTAAACAAGGTAGATTTCAGCAGAGCTTCCTTAGACCGCATCCAGTTTACATTTCCCCGGATAGTGTTGATCTCACCATTATGGGCGATAAACCGAAAGGGCTGAGCCAGTTTCCACTTCGGAAACGTATTGGTAGAGAAGCGGGAATGCACCAGAGCCAGGGCCGTGTCGAAGGAAGGGTGTTGTAAATCCAGGTAGTAGGGACGCAACTGGAAAGTGGTAAGCTGCCCTTTATACACGATGGTTTTGTAAGAGCAGGAGGCAATGTAGAAGGTGTCTTCCGTATCGGCTACTTTCCGGTGGATAGTGTGCGAAGCGTAATTCTTGAGTACGTATAGCCTTCTTTCCAAAGCCATCGGATCAGCCGAAGGAACTTCTTTCCAGCGGATAAAAGCTTGCTCAATACGGTGTTCCACTAATTTAGCCGAACGACCCAGACTCTGATTATTGGTAGGTACCGAACGGTAGCCGATCAGCTCCAATCCTAATTCATCGATAATTCGGTCGAAATGCTTGCGACACTCCTCGCGCTGAGCGCCATTGGCCGGAAAGAAAATCATCGCTACTCCATACTGATCAAAATTCGGAATATCGAATTCAGCTTTTTCCTGAAAGAAGCGATGAGGCTTCTGTACTAAAATACCTGCTCCGTCGCCCGTATCCGGCTCACAACCACAGGCGCCCCGATGCTCCATATTCTGAAGCATGATGATAGCATCGTCAACTATACTGTGCGATTTCTTACCCTGCAAATGAGCGACAAATCCGATTCCGCAGGCATCGTGCTCAAAGGTAGAGTCGTACAGAGATGGAGGGGAGCTTCTCATATGTAAATTTTTAATATTTTCTTTCAACAAATAGATAGTGGGCTTTTTTATTGGAAATCAGAATAAAATTTCTATAATTTGCTTATTGCCAATCTATTTTATTGGCTTAGTTTATTTTTTCGGGACATAGCCAAGTCACAACACAATCTATGTGACAGCAAAATTTTCCAGAATTTTATTCTGCGAATAAGCAATATACTTAATTTTTAGTACATCTTAAACTGATGTCTGTAATAAGCTTGGGAAACCTGATAGGGAAACAGAAGTGAGGGTATGGGCTTAGTTGATGATCTGCGGATGGTTAGTTCTTTTTGTTGATAATCTTATAAGATGAGCGTAAATCTTACATCACGTATTATCATTTTGTTAATAATGAGCTTTGGCTTGTTTTTATCAAAAAACCATAAGAAAATTTAGAATAATTATATAATCAGCTAATTCTGCTCCAGTTGAACGTGTTTTTCTGCACTTTATCAATATGTTGACGGATAGGCGCATGTTCCAGGGAAACCAAATCAGGATCATCTTGTAGAATTTCAGCGGCCGAAAGGCGGGCCTCCTGCAAAATTTTACCGTCTTTGCTCAAGTCGGCCACCAGTAAATCCAATACGCCGCTCTGTTGAGTTCCTTCAATGTTACCTGGCCCCCGTAGCTTCAAATCAGTTTCGGCAATCTCAAAACCATTAGTCGTGCGTACCAGCGTTTCTAACCGTACTTTACTGTCTTTGCTGAGTTTATAGTCGGTCATCAGAATGCAGTAGGACTGTTCTCCTCCGCGACCTACCCGGCCCCGCAACTGGTGTAGTTGGGCTAAACCGAAGCGATCGGCATTTTCTACTACCATCACCGTAGCATTAGGTACGTCCACGCCGACTTCAATCACTGTGGTAGCCACCATAATTTTAGTTTTGCCCTGAGCAAACAGATGCATCTCGTAGTCCTTATCGGAGCCACTCATACGTCCGTGTACGCAACTTACGGGTACATCGGGAAAGGCGCGACGAATAGACTCGTAGCCATCTTCCAGATGTTTTAGATCTAATTTCTCCGATTCTTCAATCAGTGGATAAACAATGTATACCTGGCGTCCGGCCTGAATTTGCTCCTTCAGAAACCCGAACACATGTAGCCGTTTATTTTCAAAGCGGTGCAACGTTTTGATGGGCTTGCGCCCTTTAGGTAACTCGTCAATCACCGAAACATCCAGATCGCCGTAGAGCGTCATGGCCAGCGTGCGGGGGATGGGAGTGGCAGTCATCACCAGTACGTGCGGATACTCACTTCCGGCATTTTTGTGCCAGAGTTTCGCCCGTTGGGCTACCCCGAAGCGGTGCTGTTCGTCTACTACGGATAAGCCTAGGTTTTTGAACTGAACCCGGTCTTCCAGCAGGGCGTGGGTTCCAACCAGAATCGGTAAGGTACCCATTTGTAGCATCTCATCGATGATTCGGCGGCCTCGTTTTCCGGTAGATCCGGTCAGCAACGCAATCTCTAACCCTATTGCATTGGCAAAGGGGGTAAGATTGCGGTAGTGCTGTTCGGCTAAAATTTCGGTAGGAGCCATCAGGGCTACCTGGGTACCACTACTGATAGCGATGAGCATACAGATAAACGCCACAATAGTTTTCCCGCTACCCACGTCGCCCTGCAACAGGCGATTCATTTGCTTGCCGGAATGCAAGTCGGCGTAAATCTCTTTGATTACGCGTTTTTGGGCGTTGGTTAACTCGAAGGGTAGGTGGCTTTCGTAAAACTCGTGTACCAGTTTAGTATCGCCGAATACCTGACCAGGATACTTATCAATCCGGGCAAGCTTGAGTGTGAGGAGCCGAAGCTGTACGTAGAACAGTTCTTCAAACTTCAGCCGGAAAGTAGCTTTCTCCAGGCAGTTGATGGATTCGGGGAAGTGAATATTTCGGAGAGCATCCCGCTTGGGCATCAGCCGATAACGTTCAATAAGCGAGGCGGGCAGCGTTTCGGGAATGTGCTCGTAGGCTTTTTCCAGTAGGCGCTTTTGCAGGCGAGCGATAGTACGACTATCAATCCGGCCCCGTTTGAGTTTTTCGGTAGTATGGTACACTGGAAAGAGTTGCCCGTTTTCGCGGTCGATGCTAGCCAGCAATTCCATCTCGGGGTGAGCCATATTGAATTTCTGGCCAAAACGGCTAGGTTTACCGAAAGCCACGTAATCAATCTGGGGTTTAAGTTTGCCCGATAGCCACTGAATTCCTTTGAACCAGACCAGTTCCAACTCGCCGGTATCATCCACAAATACGGCTACCAACCGCTTCTTCGGTCCGGCTCCGATAATCTCGGCTTTACGAATGTGCCCAATC
Organism: uncultured Flammeovirgaceae bacterium; assembly: GCA_937884755.1. Lineage (GTDB taxonomy): Bacteria > Bacteroidota > Bacteroidia > Cytophagales > Cyclobacteriaceae > Tunicatimonas. Next base: position 3,906 of record CAKZYJ010000494.1, on the reverse strand, counting down.
ACCTGTACGTAGGGCATGTCCTCGCGAATGTCTTCTATCTTATGAAACTGCGAACGGTCTTCGTGCCGGAACGGATAGTGCTGAATCAGATCACCGAAGGTATGAATGCTCAGTTCCTCGCGCAGTAGGTTTCCGGTGCGTTCACCCACACCCTTTAGATAATCAATTTTGGTATCGAAGAACCGACTCATAATGGTTAGCGAAGATCAATGGCGGTAGTAGCTTCACCTTCCCACTCCAACGTATTCAGCAGATGAATCATATCAATTTTAATAAATTCGATGATCGGGGCTAGCGAATCGTTTTGGGTGGCGGTTTTAAAGTAGAGCGCTCCCCGCAAAAAGTGATTGGTAGAGTCGGTAATGTAAAATTGAAACTGGCTGGGGACTTCGCCAGTTAGCTCAGCAATTAGCGCTTTCTTTCCGCTAGGCGTTCCTAGTACATTTTCGTCAATAGAAGCTGCCCGGATCTGATGATTGGCAGTCAGCTGGTAGGAATCTTCCAGCAGCGTTTCCAGCATAGCCTCGCTCTGGTTCACCGGTTTGTAAGTAAGCTGAATATTGGCATCATACTCAGGATAGTAGACGTTAAGCCAGTAAGGTTCGGCGTTTACCGAAGTATCGGGATAAGGAGTTGCGTGGGATGAGTACTCAAAATTATAGGGCAAAGTATCGGGCAAGCTGACGTAGCGATGCTCGGGTAAATCAATCCGGTTGTATCCTTTAGGTTTAGGAACATAATCGGAGGTGCAGGCCACTGCTACTTCCAGAAGGACAATCATACTTAGGCAAATGTATTTCATGCTAACCATAGTAGGTACAGTATCGTAACGATACGTAACTAAAAGAGAGTTTATTAGATTACGGGTTTAATCTTACACGAGCCACTGCATTTTCTGTAAAACCTCTTTAGTATATATCGTCAAACATACCGATTATTGCACTGAATCGCGAAAAGTTACTGAATAGAATTTCGTTAAAAACATAGGGTTTATGGCAACAACTAAAAAGATTTTGATCACTGGCGGAGCCGGGTTCATCGGTTCGCACGTAGTGCGTTTGTTCGTAACAAAGTATCCTGAATACGAGATTTACAATCTGGATGCGCTTACCTACGCGGGTAATCTAGAAAATCTGAAAGATATTGAGGGGAAGGATAATTATCACTTTGTAAAAGGAGATATTAGCGACGAAGCCGCTATGCAGCAGTTATTTCAGGAGATTAAGCCCGATGCGGTACTACACTTGGCAGCGGAGTCGCACGTAGATCGGTCGATCAAAGATCCGATGGCCTTTATCCGCACTAATGTATTCGGAACGGTGAATCTGCTGAACGCTGCCAAAGAAATATGGAAAGAGGATCTGGAAAATCACTTGTTCTATCACATCTCAACCGACGAAGTATACGGTTCGCTGGATGATGGTGGTTACTTTGTAGAAACCACGTCTTATGACCCCAAGTCGCCTTATTCAGCTTCCAAAGCTAGCTCCGATCATTTTGTGCGAGCCTACCACAATACTTACGATTTACCTGTCGTCATCAGCAACTGTTCCAACAATTATGGTCCTAATCATTTTCCCGAAAAGCTGATTCCACTTTGTATCAATAACATCAAGCACAGCAAGCCGCTACCGATTTACGGTAAGGGCGAGAACGTGCGCGACTGGCTCTACGTAGAAGACCATGCCCGAGCGATTGATACGATTTTCCACAACGGGAAAGTAGGGGAAACCTATAACATTGGTGGCTTTAACGAGTGGAAAAATATTGATATTGTGCGATTGCTATGTCAAGTGATGGATAAGAAACTGGATCGTCCCGAAGGAACTTCTGAGAAACTTATCACCTTCGTGACTGACCGCGCCGGACACGATCTGCGCTACGCCATTGATGCCCATAAGCTTATGAATGAGCTGGGCTGGAACCCCTCCCTTCAGTTTGAAGAAGGCATTGAAAAAACAGTAGACTGGTACCTCGCCAACGAAGAGTGGCTGGAAAATGTTACTTCTGGTAATTACCAAAAGTACTATGAAGATCAGTATGGATGATTTTTAGTATTACAGTGTTTGAGTATTGAGGTACTTATGTGTTTAAGTAACTAGGTGATACATGACTATACCAACATGTAAATACCACAACACTCGAGTACACCTGCGATGAATCGTACGATTTACTACATAGAGGATGAAACCTAGAAGCAATGGCTAAAAGATCGGAGCGAAATATCTCTTGGAATCCAAATATAGGTCCAGAAACGGAGGATGGACTTGCCTACCTAGTACTCAATGCCCAGCAACGTTGGGACTACATGATGACATTGATATTAGCCACTTACCCTGAAAAGTCGGTGACTTACGATAAGAGGCAGGTAGAATGGACATAAACTATTTTTTTACGTTTCTATATTGAGAGAAAAAGTGACATGACGATGGAAACTCTAGCCCCACCTAAAATCACGACTGAGGCCTACCTGGAGCAGGAACGCCGAAGCGAGGAAAAGCATGAATATCATGACGGAACAGTTATATCTATGTCTGGAGCCAGTATCCCCCATAATTTTATTGTTAGCAAATTAATCCGTCTGTTAGGAAATATCCTGGAAGATGAGCGGGAAGAGTTCAGTGTATTTGGTAGTGATCTAAGAGTTTTTATCCCTAGCCTTACCAGCTATGTATATCCTGATGTGGTTGTAATTAAAGGCAATCCTGCTGTGACGGACGAGCGACGAGATATTATCACCAACCCTTTGACGATTGTGGAGGTTCTATCGGAGAGTACCGAAGCTCGTGACCGTGGTGATAAATTTGAAGCTTACCGAACCATAGAAAGTCTGCGTGAATACGTACTAGTTTCTCAAGAAAAACCTCACATCGAAGTGTTTTCCCGCAGCTCAGCCCAAGATGTGTGGAAACTAACCGAAGCCAGTGGGTTAGAAAGTAACATACAGGTTCCTGTCCTCGATCTAACCTTATCGCTGACTGACGTATATGCCAAAGTAAATTTTGATAAAAAATACTAGCCAACCTCTTTTCGTTTTCTCCCTTCTGACATACTGATAGCGGTCAATAATTCAGACCTTTCGTTGTAAATCCGAGGAGGGCTTTTCTATCTTTGCGGTTATGGCAAAGAATAAATCCAAAGAAGCAGCTCCACACGAGCCCGAAAGTTCGCTCAAGCAAGTAATCGCCCACGCGAAAGAGTACGGTTTTGTGTACCCTTCCAGTGAAATTTACGATGGTCTGCAAGCCGTGTACGACTACGGTCCCTACGGCGTAGAGCTTAAAAATAATTTGAAGCAATTCTGGTGGCAGGCGATGACCCGCCTGAACGATAACATTGTCGGGCTGGACGCCGCTATCTTTATGCAGCCCCAAACCTGGAAAGCCTCTGGGCACGTCGACAGCTTCAACGATCCCATGATCGACAACAAGGATTCTAACAAACGCTACCGGGCCGATACGCTGATTGAGGATAAGGCAGAGGAGTTGAGAAAAGCGGAAGAAGTTGAGAAAGCAGAGTTATTAATTAAGCGGATGAACGAGTTGCTGGAAGCTGAAGACTTAGCTGGAGTACGCGACCTAATTGTAGAATACGACATCACTTGTCCCGAATCGGGCACTACTAATTGGACGGAGGTGAGACAATTCAACTTGATGTTTTCTACTCAGGTAGGTTCAGTAGCCGAAGATTCTAGCAAAATCTATCTGCGACCTGAAACCGCTCAGGGAATCTTTGTCAACTTTTTAAATGTGCAGAAAACCGCCCGACAGAAAGTTCCTTTCGGAATTGCCCAGATCGGTAAAGCCTTTCGAAATGAGATTGTCGCCCGACAGTTTATCTTCCGGATGCGAGAGTTTGAGCAGATGGAGATGCAATTCTTCATCCGCCCCGGTACTCAGGCCGAGT
>CAKZYJ010000493.1 GCA_937884755.1 uncultured Flammeovirgaceae bacterium | reverse complement strand
GCTGATGAATCAGACCGATCAGCCGGAGATGAAAGATAATCTAAGTAAGCTGATGGATATTGCCCGGTCGGCTGGCTTGGCCGATGAACCAGTCAAGAATATCAAGTTATAATTAACCCTCACCCATTGGTCGGTCAGAAGCTATAGTGCTTTTGACCGGCCCCATTCACCTAAACATTTAACACTATGTCTACCAATACTAACTCAAATAAATCATCCCAAGTCAAAGGGATTAGCGTTCCGGTGATCCTGTTTCTGGCCTGCTTAATAGGAGGCTACTATATCAGCAGTGGAGATGGGCTTTCGTCCGAAAGCTCCGAAGAATTTACCAGCGAAAGCATCTACTACACCGACTCCGGTCAGTTTTCGTTTCCAGTCTTCCTTTACCCTTTCTAACAACTAAGTAGATTACACCAAAGGAAGTGAATGATAGAATGCCTTCTAGTACACTTCATCAATAAGATTACTATTATTCCTCGATTAAACGATGCACGTAACTGAGTAGAAAAATATGCCCAATCAAGATACATCCAATACTACTTTAGAAAATAGCACCTACGAAATTCTGAAAAATCGCTTGCAGCAAAGTGCGGCTGATCTGCGGGAGCGGTTGGGAAAACTTAACGAAGCTCGCAAGGAAGTATTTGGAGCGATTGAAACTACATTGATCGCAACCGAACGGGTGCATACGACGCACAACTGTATTCCCTACGATATGGTGCCGGTGGGCGAGAATTTCATTTTTGGCTACAACGTACATCTGGGATTGAAATCGCAAGTGGAGCTGTCAGATGTATTCAGTCTGTACTCCTACAGCGACCATAGTTTTCACGAACTTGGCTACGATCTAATCAGCAACGCTACTTTTCAGGACGACTTTCAAAAGCTGTACAAGTATTATAAAGACACTAAATTTGTCCGCTTTGTGCTGAATGAGCCGTTCGTGTACATGGTATTTCAGATCAGTAAGAGTGCCAGTGACATTAAGGCGTTTAAGTGGCAAATCAAAGGCGATTCGCTGGTGTATCTTAACAACCGTAGTGAGCACGAAATCTCGGCTCCCGAACAGCATGCTTTCCGCTGGAAACGAGCCACCCGCGACGATCAGCGGGCGGGAAAACATCCGCATATTTCCGTAGCCGACCGCGTATTTGTGGATACACTCGGTGGAGATTTAACGTTGAAAGTAGAAGATAATACCGATGCCGGACAAGGGATTTATCAGGAGCCAGTAGAGAATCCTGACCAAACGTTGGACGATGCCGAAGTTTATTATTCGGTATTGGATAACTTGGTACTGCTCAAGATTCGTCCGTATCAGGAAAAAACCTACCGCTACCTAGCGTATAATGCCAAGCTTCAAGAGGCTCGCCGGATTGATGCCATTGAAGAAGTTTGTATTGTGTTGCCGGATGATCAGGGAATTCTGTTTCCGAACGGTTACTATCTGCAAACGGGAGAATTTAAAGCTTTTGAAATCAGTCAGGATTCGTTGGTTTACGAAAAAACTATTCCTTCGCCTAATGGTGAAGATTTTCTCTATGTTTTTTATAATCCCAACCACCATGTCTACCAATTACTGCCTTATAATTTAATCAATCAGGAAATTGCGAATCCAATTGTTGCCCACGGGTTTGCCATTTTTGAAAATGGTGAGCTTTGCTATTTCAATGCCGATGACGAGCCTAAAAAGCACCACGCCATCCGAATTTGGCAGACGCCTTTTGTAGGTCCCAATTATCCGCTTTCGTCTCAGAGCGATTCTTTTCTGTACAAAGTCGGCAACAAAGATATTGTGCGAGCGATGGCGGAATGTCAGGCACTGCTCACGCTAATTGACAAGGGTGAAAATTACCAAAACCTCTACGTTGACCTCCAGCGACAGTCCACTACCTTGCTGGATGCTTATTACTGGCTGAATCGGGATGAAGCCCAAAAAATCCATGAGCCGCTCACTGCTCTTCGTGATACAGCATCAGCCGCTATTGATGAGTTTGAGAAAGTCACCAGTATTCGGCAAAATACCCAACAGCAAGTAGCCGAAACTACTCAGGCGGTAGATCAACTACTGCGTGAACTCAAAAGTCAACCGAAGAAACATATTCAAGAATTTGTACACGCTTTGGCTCGGCTGCGGGAGAAACGAGGCGAAGTGATTTCACTCAAAGAGCTACGTTACGTAGATGCTGTCAAGGTTGAAGAATACGAGAAAACACTGGCTGAAGTAGCTCAGACGACCGCCCAGGATACGGTAAAGTTTTTACTAAGAGGTGATGCATTAGCCCCTTTTACTAAACAAGTCACTGGATTTGAGCAAGAATTAGTTAAAGTTAGTAAGGTGGTTGATATCCAGGAGCTGGAGAAAAAGATCACTGCCTTTTCGGGAGAGCTGGAAATGCTGATGGAAGTGGTAAGTAATCTGAAAATTGAGGATGCTACCCAAACCACCCAGATTATTGACCGTATTTCGGTTATCTTCACCGAACTAAACAAGCTGAAAGCGCAACTCAAGCGTAAGCGGAAAGAGCTACTTGGTCAGGAAGGAAAGGCTGAGTTTCACGCCCAGTCTAAGCTGATTCGTCAGGCATTGGTCAATTACTTAGATGTAGCCGATACTCCTGAGAAAACGGACGAGTATCTCAACAAGTTGATGGTACAACTCGAGGAACTGGAAGGTAAATTTGCTGAGTTTCCTGAAATGCTCAATCAAATCAACGAGCTACGCGAAGAGATTTACAATGCCTTTGAGAGTCGTAAGGAGCAGTAAATCGAGGCGCGTAATCATCGAGCAAATGCCTTGTTACAAGCAGCGGATAGAATTCTGAAATCCGTCCAGCACCGTCTATCCTCTTTCTCATCAGCTTCCGAGCTCAACGGCTACTTCGCTTCGGATTTAATGGTGGAAAAAGTCCGAAGTATTGTCACCGAGTTACAAGAAGTCGGCGATACAGTAAAAGCTGATGATGTGGAAAGTCGGCTAAAATCTACCCGTGAGGATGCATTACGGCAACTCAAAGACCGTAACGAACTCTACGTTGACGGGGCGCAGGTGATTAAGTTGGGGCAACATTCCTTTTCGGTAAACACTGCCGAAGTAGCTCTGACTACGGTGGTGAAAAACGATCAGCTCTTTTATCATATTACGGGCACTAATTTTTATGAGCAGCTAGAAGATGCTGATATTAACCGTTATCAACCGTACTGGAATCAATCGCTGGTTTCGGAAAATCGGGAGGTATATCGGGCAGAGTATCTGGCGTATCAACTTTTTCTGGCAGCTGAGGCCGGTGATGACCTAATAACGCTTTCTACGATTAGTGGAGAACCGACGAAAGAAGTATCCGATTGGGTGCAGCAGTTTGTTGCTAGTCGTTACGACGAAGGCTATGTGAAAGGTGTGCACGATCAGGATGCGATGCATATTTTGCAAGAATTAGCGCGTATTCATCAGCAAGCTGGATTGCTAAGGTATGCTTCCGACGCCAGAAGTTGTGCGCTATTGGCTTGGCAACAGTTTTTGGAAAAAGAGCAGCAGCAACGGTTAAATTTTCAACTAAAGGGCGCGGGTGCCATACTTCAGGTCTTTCCGCATACCAAAGAATTTGACCCGGTGCTCAATCAGATTCAGGTCAGTATTCAGGACTTTGTTCAGCAAACTTCATTGTTCGATGCTTCGGTAATTGTTGAAGCTAGCGAGTATTTGTTTTACGAGCTAATTGGTGATGATAAGTTTACGGTTAATCAGCAGGCGGTTGATTTGAAAGAAGCTTTTGAGAAGTATCTGACCAAGCAAAAAGCCGGACCCAAGTACCGTAAATCTGTCAGCGATTTAGCCGAACAGCCTTGGGTACAGTACGACCTTATTCGTAAGTGGGTACAGTCTTTCGCAGAGCAAGCTGAGCTAGATACAGCTTACGTTTCCGAAGCCGCAACTTTGCTGTTTGATCCCAAACAAAAGGTAGAAACCAGTAAAGTGGATCTCAGCACAACGTTACAAAGTATACAGGGTAACCATCCGATTACTCAGGATGGAAAATACGAATTGCACTACCAGGTATTCTTTCAGAGACTCAGTCGTTTTCATCAGGAAGCCGTACCCGCTTATCGAGATTTTCAGCAGCGGAAGCGGGAACTCACCCAGCAGTTCACCGAAGAACTACGACTGTCCGAGTTCAAACCCCGGGTGATATCTTCTTTCGTGCGTAACCGCCTGATTGATCAGGTGTATTTACCGTTGATTGGGTCAAACCTAGCGAAGCAAATTGGAGCGACCGGAGAGAATAAACGTACTGATCTCATGGGGATGCTTTTACTCATTTCCCCGCCTGGTTACGGAAAAACTACACTGATGGAGTATCTGGCGAATCGGCTCGGTTTGGTCTTTATGAAAATTAACGGTCCAGCGATTGGTCATCAGGTAGTATCGGTTGATCCGAGTCAGGCACCTAACGCCGGAGCGCGAGAAGAATTGGAGAAGCTCAATCTTGCTTTTGAGATGGGTGATAATGTGATGATCTATCTGGACGATATCCAGCACTGTCATCCTGAGTTTCTGCAAAAATTTATTTCCCTCTGCGATGCCCAGCGTAAGATTGAAGGAGTGTACAAAGGGCGCAGTAAAACCTATGATTTCCGCGGTAAGAAAGTCTGTGTAGTGATGGCGGGAAATCCTTACACCGAGAGTGGAGACAAATTTCAGATTCCGGATATGCTGGCTAACCGAGCGGATATCTACAATCTGGGTGATATAATTGGTGATTCTGCTGAAGCGTTCAAGTTAAGCTACTTGGAAAACAGCCTGACTTCTAACCCCGTGCTTAGTAAGCTGGCGACCAAAAGCCAAGCTGATGTTTACACATTGGTGAAATTAGCGCAAGATAATTCTTCGGAAGGAGTGGAGTGGGAGGCTAATCATTCTGCTGAAGAAATACGAGAGTACGTAGCGGTGATGAAAAAACTGATTGTTATTCGGGACACGGTGCTTACTGTCAATTTGGAATACATACGTTCGGCTGCTCAGGCGGATGCCTACCGTACTGAACCAGCGTTCAAATTGCAAGGATCGTACCGTGATATGAATAAAATGGCTGAAAAAGTAGCTCCCATCATGAACGATGCTGAACTAAAGACGCTCATCAACACTCACTACGAAAACGAAGCTCAAACCTTGACTTCAGGAGCCGAGGCTAATCTGCTCAAATTCAAAGAACTGCACTGTTCTTTAGAAGAAGAAGCCCAGCAACGATGGGATGAAATCAAAGCGATCTTTCAGCAGGAGCAGCGTAAGAAAGGCTTTGGGCAAAATGGAATAGGGCAAGCCGTAGCTACGATGGAAGATATTTCCGAAAGCCTGAAAGGAATCGCCCAATGGCTTCAGCACAAGTCGCCTTAACAGCAGTTATAGCTTATTGAGCCGACATCAATTGATTAGTGCGTTCTATATGCAAAACATATTTCTGTACTTTCCAACTACTTAAATCCCCCTGCCCCCTTTAGAAAAGGGGGAGAGGGTTCGCAAGATTAATAGGCTTTCTCTCATGAATAGATACTCGCCAACTCACTCCCCCCGCGCCGATTTCTACGGTTTATGCAAGCGGGTAACCATAAATTTTTTCATATTT
>CAKZYJ010000492.1 GCA_937884755.1 uncultured Flammeovirgaceae bacterium | reverse complement strand
GGCTCAACGCTCATCAAAAACCTCAGGCCAAGCATACCCTTTATTTTATCTCGCCCGAGCACGTGTATTCCTGGGTTAGAGACGAGCGACTTCAGGGCTACTTGCTGTACTTTTACAAAGGCTTATTGCATACTGATACTCGGAGCGATGAGTCCGAGTTTGCCAACTTGTTTGATATATGTCGTGATAATCGCCTGAAGCTTCTGCCGGAAAATATACCTACTTCTTTAGCCTTGTTTGAACTGCTGCATAGTACTTACTATCAGTCAAATACTCATCGCCTCCCCCTGTTACGAACCACATTACGGACGTTGCTCACGTATTTGATCAGTATTGATCTCTCTCCTTCTGCCGATACCCAGACTGAAAAGACTGCTTTGCAGTTTCAGACCTACCGAAATCTGGTGAATAATCTGTTTTTAAAAGAAAAATCGGTAGCTGCCTACGCTGAGCGATTGCATATTTCGCCTAACCATCTCAATGCTATTTGTAAACAACAGGGAAAAACGGCTAAAGCTGTGATTCAGGAGCGGATACTAAAGGAAGCTAAATTTCTGGTCGCCTTTACTGAAAAAGACATTGCCGAAATATCGTTTTATCTTGGTTTTGCCGAGCCTACTCACTTTTCCCGCTTCTTCAAACAAGAGACCGGACAATCGCCCCGTGACTATCGGATTCAAAATCGTTGATTTCGATCAGTATTTCGTTGTTTTAGGTTCTTGCCTCTTCTTCAGCTCAGCTAACTTAGCTGATCAAAGAAATGAAAGATCTGAGTTTACTTTTCTTGAGAAGCTATCTGGGAGGAATGATGCTCATAGTCCACGCTAGCGCGAAAATCCGTGGTCTAAGTAATTCCAATTATATAGCTCAATTTCCTGATCCGATGGACATTGGAGCCAGGCTCTCTCTCATCTTGGCGATGTTGGTAGAGTCCGTTTTTTCAGTATTACTAGTGTTGGGGATACTTACCCGACTAGTATGTATTCCTCTGATGGTAACTATGCTGGTTATTGCTTTCTTGGTTCATCAGCATGATCCGTTTTATCCTAAACAGGAATTGGCACTTATGTACTTCGCGGGATTCTTGACCTGTTTTATCAGTGGAGGTGGAAAGTACGCATTGTACAGCTATCCGCTTAGCTCTTCCAATCAGAATATTAGTGGTTTATGAAAAGACTGTATCTATTTATTGTCGTTTGGTTTTTCCCTAATCTGCTCCTTGCTCAGTTGACGGATGTGATTTCTCGGTTAGAAGTTTACGATATTGAAAGGGAAGAACACCGAATTATATACGAAGAGCCAGTTCATTTTGAAGCACCTAACTGGAGTCCTGACAACCGCTTTTTTGTGATAAACAGTCTGGGCAAACTATACAAAATATCGTTATCGGGAGGTGAAAAAGAACTGATTGAAACTGGTTTTGCTGATAAGTGCAATAATGATCATGGTATTTCACCGGATGGTAAGCGGATTGCTTTTAGTCATTACGATGAACCAGGCGTATCGTACGAAGATCGTAACTTCATGACTTCTCGTATTTACACAGCCCCCATTGAGGGAGGGCAGCCGCAGGTAGTACCGCACAATACGCCCTCATTTTGGCACGGCTGGTCGCCTGACGGAAAAACACTAATTTACACTGCGTTTCGCGATGGTGAATTTGATATTTACGCTATTCCTACTGAAGGAGGTCAGGAAAAACGTCTGACCCAATCTCCGGGCTTAGATGATGGGGCTGATTATTCTTCCGATGGAAAGCACATCTACTACAATTCTATGCAATCGGGTAGTATGGAAATCTGGCGAATGCAGGTTGATGGAAGCTCACCCGAACAGCTTACGAACGATCTTTATTCTAATTGGTTTCCGCATCCCTCCCCGGATGGGCGATATTTGGTCTTTCTTTCTTACTTAGAAGATCAGGGTAATCAGCATCCGGCCATGAAGCCCGTAGCTTTGCGCCTCTACGACCTAGCCTCAGGAGAAATTAAAGAATTGACCCGATTCATCGGGGGGCAAGGCACCATCAACGTACCCTCTTGGTCGCCGGACGGCAAGCAATTTGCCTTCGTCTCTTACGAGGAAATTTTGAAACCGGTGATAGACGCCCAGTATCTTTATGTGCTCACTGACGGAGATATTCCAGCTTCCGCCTATATCGATGGCCAGCTACTACCTGAACAGCGAGATTCTGAAGATAAGCTAACAGTTTTCAGCGTGACTAAAGACAGTTTAGCAGAACTATCCTCGGTAGCAGTCAGCAACTCAGTGCGCCGATGGCCTAATAGCTTATCATTAGATGCTAGTCAGCAATACGCACTAATTGCCGAACAGGACGGTCCGGTGCCGGAAGGAGCTCGCTTATTATCCAAAATACCTCCCGCCCGGTTGCTGACTCTGGTGGATGTTCGTAACCCGGAGCGTATTGAGGTGGTAGATACGGTAGCCTTTGATCATATCCCGGCAGCCGTAGCATTTCATCCTTCCGACAATCTTTTCTCGCTCACATTTATCGGCTCAGACTCTATTGCTCTCGGGAGAATTGAACAAGACCAAATTCGTATTATAGGTTACAGTCGCATTATTCTAGCTAACGAAACTGTATCTGCTATTCCTCACTTTACCTGGCATCCCGGTGGAAGGTTCGCGGCGATTACGCTGGCGGGTAGCGACCGACTAGTATTTTTGAAATTGGAACGTCAAGATGTACCGCAGTTAACAATCTGGGGAAATACCCTCAAAACCAGTCCATTGCCCGGAGTAGGTTATTTCACCCACAATGGTAACTTTTTCGTAATGACAACGATTAATCTGACCAATGACTTGGAACAATCAGCCTACGCCAATAACGAAAGTTTATTAAGTATTTATCGGTTCGATTCCACTGATATTCCTGATTCACCGAGAACCCGAGCGGATGACGGCAACCCTACGTATACTTCCCCTCCTATCAAGCATACTCTGACGGCTACGTTACCGTTTGGTAGTGGTTACGTAGAAACTTTTGCGATTAGCCCGAAGGATCGTTACATCGTAGGACTTAATATGGAAGGGAGCTGGCTACCCGACGCTTACCCAGGCAAAACAAACTACAGTTCTCTTTCGTTCTTCCACTTAGATGCCGAGCTAGGAAAAGCCCAGTTTATTGACTCGTATTCCTTTGAGAGTATTTTACCGGAATGCATCCGATTTGATAAATCAGGTAAATCAATCATTGTTGCCACTTATGATCATCACAACGCTCGAGAAGAGAAAGGTAGCTTAGATTTTTGGCAAATCGTAAATGAATTCAATCAGGCCAAACTGACTCCAATTCAATTTCACTTACTTCCTAGGGGTGTACACTACTTCATTACTGATTAAATTATTTCGTTCACTTATCTTTCCAGTAATCAAACACGGATTTAGCAACATTAGCAATTAACCGATCGCGCTCTTTATCAGATCCATAGGAATCGGAAACGAACACGGTGATTGCTATGTGATTTCCGTTGGGCAGCG
>CAKZYJ010000491.1 GCA_937884755.1 uncultured Flammeovirgaceae bacterium | reverse complement strand
TCGTTATAAATCAAACATCTTTTCATGCCTGTTTTGTTACGTTGCAACAAAGCCATTAAAAACTGTAACAATTGAGGTCCAAATAACAAACGTATTTTCTGATTTTTCGCAATTTTTGCCATGGCTTATTCAAACAATTTTATATACTAGTAGTCAAATTCACAATCTCTTCTTTACCTTCTTCACTCTGGTAGCTGATGGTGAAGATCCGCTCTATCTCATCCAGTACACTAGTAGCTTGGCTGGCAGCGTAGAGCAGATAGGCTCCGAAGGCCCGGGTATAAAAGGGCTTCAGCCAAAAAGCCTGTATTTCCTTATATGAGTCTTTAATAACTTCGGAATACGGAGTAGGTTGGCTAATACCACTGTGCAAGCGCTGTATGCCCTTTTTAAAGCGATTAAGATGATCGTCCGTATTGTTATTCAACCAAACCGTTTCTTCTCGCTTTGTCTTATTCGGTCTTCGCTCTCGGCGAGCTAAGGCTGGGGAAACCGGCTTCAGAGTGTTATAGGTAAAGGTGATGAAATAATCTTCATTCCCTTTAATAGGGTTATTTAGGTAGTGCGTCCACACCTGACCGTAGTATTTACTGCGTAGCTCCACATTTCTTCTGATATCCTCATCCTGATCATAGGGCATAGCTGCTCCTAGAAAGTTTCCCAAAATTTCGTTTCTCAAGTTGTAAAGGACCATGCGGTTAAGTATTTCCCGGAAAGCAAAGGGACTTACTTTTAGTTGACTAGTGACAGTAAGGGTATCCTTTTTCATTTTCGGAAAAAAATCATCAGCAATGGCCATCATTTCCCCTTGAGGTATCGCTTTCCACAGCACCCCCTGGTCCAGGTACGCCAGCAAATCTTCTTTCTTGCGTAATTTTTTATCCTTCCACTCCATCTTCAGGTATAAGGAGTAGTCAAATTCACTGGCTAGAGGAGTTTCACTGGCCGAGAAAACCGGCATAGCTACGTTGAAGTCTACTCCCCAAGAAGTTTCATTGCCAAAAAACTTGTTCTTGTACTCACGGTACGCAGCAAAGGCAACCTGCTTATGACCATGAATATCCTTTCGCTCTACCTCCTCAATCTCCTGCTCGCTTTTAGTCGAAGCAAACCCTAAGGAAAAACCCCAGGCCTTTTTTCGTTTCTTCTCAGATTCCTGTAAATAATGTTCTACTCGGATGTTATCCGGATTCCCATTCTGATGGTTCTCAACAATCTTTTTCAGGTCACCGGTAAGAAGATTAAAGTGGTATTTACGAATGGCCGCTCTCGTAAATTTTCCTTTGAACAAAAGTTTTCTGGTTGAAATACGCTGGTATTCGTAATTAATCCCTAACTCCACACTTGCTTTTGCTATCTCTTCTATTGTCTCTTCTGCCTTTTTTCTAAACTCTGTGTATTTCCCTTTTAAAGCACCTAGCTTATCGGTTGCCTGATCAAGCCCTAAACGGTCTTGTAGAGATTCCAATAATACCAACTGTGTTCTGGACAAATCGGCAACTTTGCTCTTTTTTAAGATTGCCTGAATCTTGGTTTCGGAAGCTTCTAACAAATTTTCTAGCAGGTCGCCTACAATGAGTTTTAGCTGCTTGGTATCGGGCAGGTCTATCCAGATTCCGGCTTTCACACCTCCGCCAAATTGCTTCACATCGGCTTTCTTCACCAGCACGGTATACTGCTGAGCAGTATTCCGGTGAAAGACCACCGTGAACGTATCGCTAATATTTACAGTAAAGTCTAGCGTAAGATCGGGCTTGAACTGAATCTTAAGCAGTTCATTTTTGTCCAGCAGTTTACTCAGCGCATTCAGGCTACTCAAGTAGATATCCGAGTATGCCAGACTGATTTTGGCTTCAAGCTGTCCATTGACGTGAAATGCCGCTGCTTCGCCCACTGCTAATGTTTCGTTAGTATCACCAATATTCAGTACTGAGACAAAATTAGATAGATCCTTCTCAATGGCTTTACAAAACTCTTCACTAAGGGCGTGGGTTTTATAAACGGTAAATAACGCGCTTCTTTTGCTTAGTAACTTCAAGTCAATGCCCTTGCTAGCCTGAGTGCCTGTAAACTTGGCATTGCCTGCCGCTATGTACTTCAAATAGCTCTGATCTTCGCTCAAAGAAATAATATCTCCAATAACGCCATGCTCGTCTTCATCCTCGATAGAATTAAAAAGTTCTATCTCAAATTCACCGGTGGCACCAATAGAAAACTTATAATCCTTTACGTCTTTACTGTAAAATTTTGTGGCAGTTCCTAAGGTAAGTTTTTGAAAAGCTATATCCTTTATTTGCTGCCCCTCGAACGGCCGTATTTTTTCTTCTAGACCTAAAATGTTAATAGGGTTCATACAAGGTTGAGTAAGGTTATTAAAAACAATTATTGTAAACTATTCATCTATCGTTAGCTTGTTCTTTTGGGTCTAGAATAGGTATTGAACACCCAAACGAATACGCTGCTTAACGTCGATCTCAATCTGCCTTTTGGGCAAAATAATAGTATCACGCTTTACACAAGACGTTGGAACTAAACAGTAAGAAGAGTTGATTACGACTCAGGTTAGCTCTAAATGACTAATTGGAAGTTAATGTAAATAAAAAATGATTTTACTACCAAAAAAAACACTAAATTCTTTTGACAACAAGGCTAATTCTTGATTTAAGTTAATGTTTCTCAAATTATTCATATTATAATTAGCAACCTCACTGGTGTAACTGAGTAAAATTCAGTACATTTTGCTAAACTGAAAAACTACGCTACATGCCGGACCTAGAAATTCTAGATAGCACTATTAACCTATTAAAAAGGCGTGATGGTAGCAAACCTTGGATAACAGCTACTACCATCAGTAAAAAGCTGAATGAGGAAATTTCTTCTGAGTGTGTCGAGAAGATTCTGCTGAAGCACATGGAAGAAAAGAAAGAAGAAACTGAGGTGCGCTATTCTACACTTCCTCATAAGGAAACCCTAGAAGTTTTATGGGGGCATACCAGTCACCAAAAAGTAGGTCCTAGAGAAGTTAACCCACTCTATCGTAATGATGATGTCTTAAAACTATTTTGTATAAATAATCCGGCAGAAATTGATGATGAGGATGCAAGAGGATTTGATATTGAGTTCATGAAGAATGGTTCAAAGGTATTCTTTTCACACAGCTTCAAAGATTTCAAAATTGTAAAGTCTATCGCACAGTATCTCGTTCAAAATGAGATTCTGCCTTGGTTAGCTGAAACGCATATTCCAAAAGGCGAACATATCAATGAAGCTGTAATATCGGCACTTACAAAAAGTCAACATTTTCTTGTCTATCTCTCTAAAAACGCATTGAACTCAAGATGGACAGGAAAGGAATTAGGTCGTGCTATTAGCCAAGAAATTAACGTTAGTATTATCATTGACTGCAATAATTCTAACCTTAAAGAGATGGTTCAATACAGATACCATGGAAGAAAGTACTCTCGATATGCCTCCGACAGAGCATCCGATCTCTTTGAATCGGTAATTAGAGAAAAGAATCCGCTAATTAAATGGGTGGTATATCCT
Organism: uncultured Flammeovirgaceae bacterium; assembly: GCA_937884755.1. Taxonomy (GTDB): domain Bacteria; phylum Bacteroidota; class Bacteroidia; order Cytophagales; family Cyclobacteriaceae; genus Tunicatimonas. The sequence goes on along the minus strand of CAKZYJ010000491.1, from coordinate 6,099 downwards.
GAGAAAAAGTGGAAAGAATTAGGTTTTGATAAACCTAAAAATGAGATTTATCCTTATGGCGATTTACCACGGTTGGTGAAGGAGGCAAGTCAAAATGAAGAAAACATTGATTAGCATGTAAGAATTCATTGTTTAGCAATGGCAACAAGCCTATTTATGTGCTCAGCTAAATCTTTTTTGTCTGCACTACGTCGTGTAAGCGTTGTTGCTGAAGCAATATCATCAAGTAGTTGGTAACAGTCATCTTCGTCATCCAGTGATAGTGAGTGTAAATTACTAATAGGGGAAGGTACATCAACCGAGGTAGATCCATTTGCTAGTAAAGGCAGAGTTGTTCCTTCTCGTCCCCACGATGCCCCCAATTCAAAAAGAACGTAGCTCGAGGAGCTGGTATTAGGAGTTAATATGCCTAACACTGCTTCAGCTCGGAATATTTCCGAGCGAAGACGGTCGCTAGTTCGGTCTCCTGCTTTCAATCGGTATGGGTGCACTGATGTACATCTTATATCGTACTGATTTATCTCAAATGCACTTTCTAGGATGTTTACCAAAGCCTTGGCTACATCCTTATTGCTATGAAGATGGCTGATAAACACTCGGGGGTATAACCTCCATTGCCCCTCAGATTGTTCTCTGATTGATAAATCAATTTTTTTAGATACTTCTACAATAGATTTATGATCGTATTATGCCCGGAATACGTAAAGATCACTTACTACATCTGGTATTTGTTGATTCCCTAATAGAACAGGAAATAAAAGTAAATGCTCAGATTCAAAGTACAACATCCTTGCTGCCCCAATTTCACCCATTACACGATGTGATTTTAAAGCTCGCTCAGAAATTAAAACAACAAATATATCAGCTGCGATCATGGCCTTATGTGATACCAATCGCCAATCCAACCCTGGTGATTCAGCTACAGCTCTGTATATAACACGATGACCAAATTTCGTAAGCTCCTCTGAGAGTTGTTTGGCTTGGTCACGATCTCCTGATCGGTGCGAAATGTAAATTGTTGCCATAGCTAGTAGCTTGCTTTATAAATTAGTGTGCTGCTTAATTTATACAAAAATGACTAATTTGTTAAAAAGGTAGTGCACCTAAAATATGGAGCTGCCGGTTATCTTATCGATCTTTCAATTTTTCCATCTTTATCTCGGGTACAATACCAACCGCTGTTACTAGCGCTATACCTAAATCATGAGTGTTCTACCCCTAGAAAAATAACAAAGCGGAATGGTCTGAATTTGCTCTTTTCAAAGCTTTTTTGTAAATATATTATATGGAATCTCCTACTTCGTAATTCTACTCTCTTACTTTACCACTATATTCCATCATCGTTCTATTATTAATTAAGGGTGTTATGAAAGAATTAGAACCACACGTGTTTTTGAGTTACAGTCACAAAGATTCAGCAATTAAGCATGTACTATTCAGCAACTTTTCTAATAAGTATAATGGCTATGAGATTAATACTGTTGATGGTCAGGTTTACATCTGGGCCGATAATACTATTCAGCCAGGAGAAGTATGGAATGAAAGCATAAAAAGTGCTCTAAAAGCAGCAAAATGTGCCATCCTACTCATTAGCCAGAATTTTAGAGATTCTAGCTATATCATGAAGCACGAGTTTCCAGAAATAATGGGTAGGTGCAAAAAAGGAACCCTACGAGTGCTCTGGATTTCTGTTGACCCAGCCATCGACGATACTATTCTGGATGAAATAAACAAAATTCAGAGTGTCATACCCCCTCAACAAACTTTGAGAAATTTATTAGAAGATCCAAAAGAGGATTTAGGATCAGTTGCCGCCCGGTTACGTGGTGAGATTCTTCGCGAAGTCTACCCAACTATTTATTCTTTAGAAGAGAATCTGGCAAAACACCAGAAATACGAGTTGCAGGAACGTATAGGAGAAGGGCAAAATGCGATTGTTTATCGAGCATTTGACAGAGATCTCGAGCGAAACGTAGGAATAAGAGTTCTGAAAAACTCTGAAATGAAGAAAAGCTTCCAAGATGTTTTGAAAAATGCGACCGAAATCGGAGGACACAATACTATCATTACTGTCTACGGCGCTTGGCTTAAGACAAAGCCTTACTATTCGGTAATTCAATTTATTAAAGGGCCTACCTTGCGTCAGCGATTTGAAAAAACAGCTGGATTGAGCACCAACCAGGTAGTAGAGATACTATTACGTATCGGTAAAGCAGTTCAGCACGCCCATCGAAATAAATTCTTTCATCAGAATATTAAGCCTTCCAATATTCTGCTCGAGGAAGAAGAACTTACGCCTTACCTCTCTCCTTTCAGCCGTCAGGAAAACATGAATGGTTCCGCCCTATTGAAGAAATACGGGAGAAAAATGAGTCCCGAAGAGCGGGCGTATCTGGTACCAGAGCACTTCAGGTTTGACCACGATGACAAAGACCGCCACAAATCCGACCAGTACTTAATTGGGTTGCTAGGTTACGAAATGCTGACTAACACTCTTCCGAGAACCATTAAAAGTATTAAAGACTTACAGGAAAGAGGTTTTCCCGCTTTCATCCCACTGCCTGATATTCGTAAAAAGCGTAAAGATATACCAGCCACACTGGCAGACACTATTATGAAAATGGTTCAATTACACCCCGAGGATCGGTACGATTCAATGGATGAAGTTTTGGCACATCTTAGAGGCTATAATACTATTAATGATATCAGAATCGGTTTAGCAAAGGACAGTTTCGTACGGTGCATGGCTAATGATAATTACACTAAGTTTTTTTCAGATTTCTATGAGAACTTCTTTAAGTACCGAAATGAGGCCAAACAGAAATTCGAGCAAAAAGGTAACTGGGACGAAATAAAAAAGAGACATTTTCGGGCTATTAAGCAGGCAATTATAGATCTTTTTGCCTATGCCGAAAACAGCAGAAATCCCAGAAACGACGATAAATACAATGTACTTACTGATACTGCATACCAACACAAAGGTCTGGGGTTAAAAGAGGAAGATTATAAATTTTTTCAAATAAGTTTAATCGAAACTATCTGTCAACACGATGATCACTGTAGGGTTTCTGAGGAGGCAAAGTCTATTATCGAAAGAGCCTGGAAAACAGTATTTGATCCAGGTGTAGAGTATATGATTCGCAACAGCTAAGGATTTGATGTTTGATACAACCCTAAATAACATAAACCTAATTAAGGTCTATCGGACAAAAAGAGAAGAAGACACCAGTGTGCCGGAGAATATAATTGAAGAGCTGGAAAAGCAGCAATAAAATAATGAGAGGCAGAAACTTATTCAAGGATATTCTCTACGAGATAAAGTCGCCTGATGAACCCTGTGTATTTATTTCACACCGTTTGGCCGATTTGGAAACCGCTCGGGCCGTGGCCTCCTACCTCACCGATACGGTAGCGGTGAATATCTATTATTCGGATGGCGATGAAGCATTACAGTAAGCCGATAGAGAGCAAAATCATCAAAAGATCGTAGCGTATATTCAGCGGGGATTGGATTTGTCTACTCATGTGTTAGGCATCATCAGCAACCGCACCAAAGGCTCGTGGTGGGTACCCTTTGAGCTGGGCTATAGTTGGAACAGAAAAATTACCGTCGCCCAACTGCCTTTAGAAGAGGTAGATGAATTACCATCTTACCTCAAAATATCTGAATTATTAAAAGATTCCTATGACCTAAAGGCTTGGATCAACAAAGACCGAAAAATTTTAGAATTGAAGAAAAATCAAATTCCGTCATTAGAAAAACCTAATATTCCTGGGGTCAAAAAGGTTAGTTTTAAAACCATCTCGTTCACTTAATCAATAGTATCTTCAAATTTTCAAAAGAAAAATATGTGCATAATGTCTTTTATTCGTATCATGCTTCTGAATACTAAAGCCACCTCAACCAATGCCTCAGTACGACGCTTTTATCAGTTACAACAGCCGAGAGGCCAATCAGGTCCAGCGGGTGGCTGAGTGGTTGAGAGAACAGGGCGTTCAGGTGTTTCTGGATAAGTGGGAACTTCGCCCTGGCGATAAGCTGGTAAAAACGCTGGGCGAAGCCTTAGCTGAATCGGACTGTTGTGTAGTGATGATTGGCGAAAACGGCATTAGCCCCTGGCACGAGAACGAAATCTATTCGGTGCTGAATGCCACGATTGACCGCACCATGAAGCGGGTAATTCCGGTGTTTCTGCCCGGAACAAACCCACCGACAAAAAAGACCGAACTACCCTGGTTTCTACGGGGTATACTGTACGTCACCTTTGAGGGAAGTGTGGAGGAAAAAGATCGCCTACAAGAGATTAAATTTGGCATTACCGGGCTACACGAAAATGGCCAAGCTGCAGCGGGCGAATGCCCCTACCGGGGACTGGAGGTGTTCCGGGAAGAAGACCGTAAGTACTTCTACGGCCGGGAAGCGCTGGTACAGCAGCTTTGTAGCCGCTTGGAGAATCTGGACAACAATCGGCTGCTAGCGGTTTTAGGTCCATCGGGCAGCGGAAAGTCTTCGGTAGCACAAGCCGGACTAATTCCTCAGTTAGAAAATGAGAAGACGCTGATTACCGTATTCACCCCGGGTAACAATCCTATTGAACAACTAGCCTATGCCCTACGAGACCTTTCCGATCCCAAACCCAGCGTTGAGGATATAAAAGGCCGATTAGAGAATAATAAAGAGACCCTACATCTTATTAGCGGAGAACTTACCCGGGACCTGAACCGGGAAAAGGTTGTGCTGATCGTTGATCAGTTTGAGGAATTATTCACCCTTACCCAAAAAGAAGCGTGGGTACAACAGTTTATTGATCTACTGATTTATGCCGTGGAGGTGGCGGGTGGCCCCACCCACGTGATCCTTACCATGCGCTCCGATTTCCTGGGCCGCTGCGCTAAGTTCACTCAGCTCAATGATTATATGAGCCACCATATGGAGCAGGTAGGACCGATGAACGTACAGGAATTGCGGGATGCTATAGAACAACCCGCCTGGAAGGCTGGATTGACCTTTGAGGCCGGACTAGTAGATTCTTTACTGAAGGATGTAAAGAATGCCCCGGGAAAACTGCCCTTACTCCAGTTTGCCCTCAAGGAATTGTACAACCAACGCGACGGTAACCAGCTTACCCACCAGACCTACCAAGCCCTGGGGGGGATTGAGGGAGCTCTGGCTCGGCGAGCCGATACCGAATTCCAGAAACTGACCCCTAAAGAGCAACAACTGCTGAAAAAAATATTCTTACAGGGCCTGATCCAACCCGGCGAGGGCACCGAAGACACCCGCCGTAGGGCCAGTAAACAGGAACTCTACGGGGCGGGCGACGATGAACAGGTGGAGACGCTTATTCAGCAATGGTCCGGGCCGGAACTACGCTTGCTATTGGTAAGCACCGAGCAGCAACAGGGCGATGTAGTGGAAGTGGCTCACGAAGCCCTGATCCGGCAGTGGGACCGACTGGCGGGGTGGATTGATGAAAACCGGGAGCAAGTTCTCTTACGAAATGCGTTACGAAGGGAGGCATTGGAATGGGAAGGCGAGCAACAAGACCCCGCCTACCTGCCTTCGGGTAGTAAATTGGCTCGCTACGAAGAGCTATACCAGCAGGAGCAAGGAAGTTTTACTCAGATAGAACGAGATTTTATTGAGAAGGCTGTTGAAAAGAGAGATAGATTAGCCCAACGAGTACAGGTTCTGTGGGGAAGTGCATTCGGGATACTAATTGTTTTTTTAGGGGTAGTTGGATTTTTATACTGTCAGAATTTGCAAAGCAACCGTGAAATTAGTGAGCAACTCGCCCAAAGTTATTGGAACCGGGCCTTATCAGCACGAGAAGATGGCAACGAAGAAGAATTTCTTTTTTTTGCCACAGAGGCTATGGTAACACTACCCTCCCAAGGTACCAGGAAAGAGGATCATATAAAATTAAGTATACAAGGAGAATTAGAACAATTACCTTTCAAAACCTTTCTCCAAGATAAAGCGGTCAATGGGGCGGCCTACAACCAGCCGCAAGATCAAGTCCTAAGCTGGAGTGACGATGGCAGTGTGCGGGTATGGTCGCTGTCAGACAGTAGTTTACTCTACCGCTTTGACCATGA
>CAKZYJ010000490.1 GCA_937884755.1 uncultured Flammeovirgaceae bacterium | reverse complement strand
GCCACCGGAGTGGTCAAACCACTATTCAAATACCAAGTAATTATGTGCCCGGCGCCGCCATCAATGGCAACATTCAGGATGGTTAGGTTTACTGTCGCCTGACCGCTGCCTTGGGTATCTTCACATACTGCCGGGCTTTGATTGTTGACTACTGGCTGACTATTGACCGTATAGCTAATTGTAGCGATATTCTCACAGCTACCATCACTCACCTGTACGAATACGTCTAAACCGTCTACAACAGTATGAGCAGTAGGATCTGCTACCGGAATGCTCAATCCAGCATTCTCAAACCAATTGAAAGTCAGCCCCACTCCACTGTTAACACTGCTTTCCAGGGCTGTTAAATCAACCGTGGCTTGACCGCTGCCTTGGGTGTCTTCGCAGACCACCGGGGTCTGGTCATTAACGGTAGGTTCAGGATTCACCGTGATGGTAATATCATCCGATGTTGAACAGCCGTTATCATCAGTTACGGTATATGTCAGATTGTACGTGCCCGGCGTAGCCGTATTAAACGTAGGGTTTTGAATATTGGTAGCTGAAAGTGGCCCGGTATCACCTGTCCAACTATGCGTAGTAAACGTTCCTGAACCACCGGCTGGGTTTCCGTCTAAAGCTAAATCGGTACTAATACACACTTCAGCGGGATCAGGAGAAATGGTAGTTGTGGGGGCTACACGGCTGTCGGGTACAGTGATAACAAAATCTTCAGTACAATTCTGTGCGTCGCGTACCGTAACGGTATAGTCACCGTGAGCAAGATCGGCAAAAGAGGTAGTAGTGCTAAAAGCTCCACCCTCGAACGAATATTCGTAGGGGGCAGTACCTCCGCTAACCGAGGTATTTAGTACTATTGCCCCATCGGGCGTTCCAGCACACTGAGTATTTCCATTTAAAGTTAAAGCACCCGCATCCAATGCAATAGCATCAGGCTGAGTAAGATCAATATTCGTAATTTGCCGTTCGCTACAAAGTTTTATAAGAGTGGGGTTACCACTTGTGTGGCTGTTGGACGTCTTGACCACTAGCTGATAACTGCCGCCAGTGGTACTCTCAGCCGGTAAGTTGGTGAAAGTGTATTCCGTATCGGTAGTAGAAGGTGAATTAAGAAAAGGAGCTACTCCACCTCCACCGAAATCTACATTGAGCTCGAAAACATAGGGAGCTTCGCCACCCACAACTTCAACCGTAATTGATCCATCACTGCCTCCGTTGCAACTTACGTCCTGAATGTTAGTTATCGAAAAGCTAGTTATAGGATCACCCGTACATTGAGCTAATGTACTCTGAGTGCTCCCTATCCAGATGAATATGCCCACTAAGGCAGCTAGTATACCTCTTTTCATCTATCTACTTTAATTCAATGTTTGGAATTGACCTTCTCTGGCAAAGTGCTGTTGGCAGCTTACCCTCACTGGTATTAGCAGAAAGCACTTCTACGCGATAGAAGTAGCTCGTATTTGCGGGCACGTTACGGAAGGTATATTGTCGCTGGGTGGTGGGGCTGGAAATGCTGATTTCTTCTACTCCTTTTCCACGATAATCAGCAATAAGCTTATACACAAATGGAGATTCTCCACCCTTTATTTCTACTGATATTTCCCCTTGCTTTGTATTTTGGCTGACAACCTCAGCTTTCTGTAGGGTGAATGAGGTAATTGGTTTTCCTGTACACTGTCCAACCATAGTTTGGATTGTTCCAAACCATAAAAGTCCTATCAAACCCAATCCCCATGTATTCATTGAAGTAATCATCCTTGTCATCAGCTTTTATACTTTATGGTTATTATCTGGTACTTTATGACCCAAATGCTTAAAATGGTACACCGCAATTTTTTGCGAATTTTTACTTACAGGTTAGGGCTATCTCGGGTAGTTCGAGTGGGTGAGGTGTGTGGTATTATTCTTATCTGCGCCAGTAAGAGATTGTACTATATTTATAAAACCTCCGGTACTGATGCATTTTTTCTGTACTCTTTCACTAAAATTATAGGATTAGCTACAGAATAAAAGAGAGGGACTTTACCACCCTAAAAAGCGGATGTACTAAATGAAGTAGAGTATCAAAGATTAAATTGAGAGAGATGCGGAATTGCAAAAAATATGGAGAGAGTAGTTTTATAGCAATAAAAAAGGCACTCTCTCTCGAAAGTGCCTTGTGTAGTAAGATATGTTTCCGTTTATGCCATAGCCAAGCGTATATTGCTGGCAATCTTTGCCATTTCATCGCCACTTAGTTGAAGCTTGGGGTTACTAAAATTAGCATCGCTCATACTGTTGATCGGAATAAGATGAATGTGCGCGTGAGGTACTTCCAGCCCGATGACGGCCGTGGCAATACGCTCGCAGGGAATGGCCTGTTTAACTGCCTTAGCTACCTGCTTGGCAAACAGATTTAGTTGAGTATACAGATCATCTTCTAGATCAAAGTAATAGTCTACTTCCTGTTTAGGTACTACCAAGGTATGGCCTTTGGTGAGGGGGCGAATATCCAGAAAGGCAAGAGCATAGTCGTTCTCAGCTACAATATGGGCCGGAATTTCTCGGTTAATGATTTTGGTGAAGATGCTTGACATGTGTTCAGGTGTTTAGGCCGTCATGGAATGATGTTCAGATGTTTAAAGTTACATGAATACTTGAACACTTGAGCACACTATTACAGAGCAGTTACTGTACTGAAATATCTAATACTTCGAACTCCATCGTTCCGGCAGGGGCTTTTACTTCTGCGGTTTCTCCTACCTTTTTCCCTAACAGGCCTTGACCAATGGGCGATTTTACCGAAATTTTATTGCTCTTTAGATTAGCCTCTTCTTCGGAAACTAAAGTATAGGCTACCGTCATACCGTTTTTCTTATTCTTAATCTTCACGGTAGATAGAATCGATACTTTAGAAGTATCAATCGTTGATTCATCTAATATCCGGGCGTTACCAACAATTTCTTCAAGCTTAGAGATTTTTAGCTCCAATAATCCCTGAGCATCCTTTGCGGCGTCGTATTCAGCATTTTCGCTTAGATCACCTTTATCTCTGGCCTCCGCAATTTGCTTAGCAATGTCAGTCCTGCCTTTAGTTTTCAATTCATTGAGCTCGTCCTTGAGCTTCTGCAATCCTTCTTTAGTGTAGTACGATACTGCCATAATTCAGATAATTTAAATCAAACCCGCAGAACAAAAATAAAAGAACGGCCTACGAAAGTAGCCGTTTCCGAGATTTGACTAGTACATCGTTTATTACAACGCGCTGCTAATCTAAGTCAGTGCGTTCGACAAAAATAAAGAAATTGGTTATTTCTTCAAACGGACGAAGTAACCCGGATGGTTCCCTTAGAGCCGCTCCAACACTAATTATTATTGCGTGCGTAGCCCTGTATAGTTGAAAGGAGAGATTTCAGATAACTCTTGCCTCACCGCGTCATTCACCTCTAATGACTGGATAAATTGTTTAATATCAGCTTCCGAGATATGGGTCTTACCCCTGGTCAGTGATTTCAGTGCCTCGTATGGTTTGGGGTAGCCCTCACGCCGTAAAACAGTCTGAATAGCCTCAGCTACTACCGCCCAGTTTTCTTCCAAATCGTCGTGCAGTGCCCCTTCGTTGACCTCTACCTTACCCAATCCCTTCAATAAGGACTCGAAGGCGATGAGGGTGTGAGCAACGGGTACTCCCAGATTGCGTAGTACGGTAGAGTCCGTCAGATCGCGCTGCAACCGCGAAATCGGCAGTTTTTCGGCCAAATGTATGAGCAAGGCATTAGCAATACCCAGGTTTCCTTCGGCATTTTCAAAGTCAATAGGATTTACCTTATGCGGCATAGCCGATGAGCCTACTTCGTTTTCAATCACTCGCTGTTTAAGGTAGTTCATCGATACGTACTGCCATACATCTCGACTAAAATCCATCAGTATTACGTTGATTCGCTTCAGTGCATCTAGCAGCGCGGCCAGATAATCGTAGTGCTCAATCTGCGTAGTGGGGAAGCTACGTTGTAACCCCAAAGTTTTATTTACAAACTGTTCGGCAAAGGAATTCCAATCCTGCTCAGGGTAAGCCACCGCGTGGGCGTTCATGTTGCCGGTGGCACCCCCAAACTTAGCAGCAAAGGGTACCGCTTTTAGCAGCGCAAGCTGGTGCTGTAAGCGTTCGTGAAATACCAACCATTCTTTACCAAAGGTGGTAGGCGAGGCTGGTTGACCGTGAGTTCTAGCCAGCATGGGTAAGTCGGCCCACTCCCGCGCTTGCTTACTCATTTTCTGAAGTATATCTTCCAGCAGCGGTAAGTAGGATTGGTGTACGGCGTCCCGTAGCCCTAGGGGAATAGCCGTATTGTTTATATCCTGCGAGGTTAGTCCAAAGTGAATAAACTCTTTATGTTCCGATAAGCCCAATGCATCCCAACGATCTTTTAAAAAATACTCTACTGCCTTTACGTCGTGATTAGTTTGCCGCTCCAGTGCTTTAATCTCTTGAGCATCTTCCTCCGTAAAGTTTTCGACCAGCTTTCGCAACTGTAGAAACAGGCTAGCGTCCACGTTAGATAACTGAGGAAGGGAGATCTCGCAGAGGGCAATAAAGTATTCTACTTCTACCAAAACCCGGTATCGGATCAGTGCGTATTCTGAAAAGTATGTCGCTAGCGAACTGGTATATCTTCGGTACCGCCCGTCCACGGGAGATACGGCAGTAAGTGAGGTTAATTCCATGCGATGTTGGTAAACGTAAATTCAAAAGTAGAAATTTGTGCGCTATTTTCCGGGAGCACTGCAGAATTTTGGGAAGGTTTTATTTAAAGTGTGTTATAGTGTTATCGTGCTCATGTGTTTATGCAGATTACAACCTTGAATATTGCGCAGCAACCGCCTGAACACATAAACATCATAATACTGTAACACCATAACATTTACTAATTGTGAAATTCAATTTTTTTTCAAAGTCTAAAGATAAAGCGGTAGAGGAAAAGCCCGTGAAGAAGCTCCAGCCCCAGGAGCTAAAGGTGAAAGAGGTCGTCCGAGAAACTGAAGAGGCCATTACCATCGTATTTGATCAGCCGGATTTAGTGTACGAACCAGGGCAGTTTCTTACCCTCATTCTAACTATTGAAGGCGAAGAAGTACGACGGTCATATTCGCTGTGCACCTCACCCTATACCGACGAGTACCCGGCCGTAACGGTAAAGCGGGTAGCTTCGGGAAAAGTGTCTAACTACCTCAACAATACGCTGCAGGTAGGAGATACTATTAAGGTGCAGGCTCCGGCCGGAACTTTTACTACAGAACTGCGTCCAGATCAGGCACGACACTTGGTAATGTTCGGCGGGGGAAGTGGTATCACCCCGCTTATGTCACTGATTAAATCGGTAGTGGACCAGGAGCCTGATTCTAAGGTATCGCTGATTTACGCGAACCGCAATGAAGAGGCCATTATTTTCCGGGAATATCTGCATCAGTTGCAAAGCCGCTTTGCTGACCGTTTCCACTTAACTCATATTCTGGAAGCTCCTACTACCCGCTTTGCCTGCCACGGAGGGTTGATTACCACGGAGCGCGTACCCGATTTATTGGCCGAACTGCCATTCTCAGCAGAAGTAACTGAGTACTTTCTCTGCGGCCCTACCGGAATGATGGATAATGTGCTGGAAGCACTGCGCACACTGGAGATTCCACCCAACCTTATTCATAAGGAAAGCTTCGTAGCAACTCCCACCAAGTCTGGCAATGGTCAAGCTAAACCGAAAGCTGAGATTTCGGCTAACTGGGATACTGAAACCACAGTTGGGGCATTTGGCAACGATGCTGCTCACGTCACCGAAGCCCACGAAGTTACCGTTATTTTTGAGGGCGAAACCCACCGGTTTACCGTAGAGCCTGACAGCACCATTCTGGAAACGGCTATTGCACTGGATATTGACTTACCGTACTCTTGCCAAAGTGGTATTTGTACGGCCTGTATGGGCAAATGCAAATCAGGGCGAATGAAGCTAGACGAAACCGATGCGCTAACTGAGGATGATTTGAAAGAAGGCTACGTACTCACCTGCGTGGGCCATCCGCTAACCTCCGATGTGGTGATTGAAATTGATTGACAAAGGTTGCAAGTTACAGGTTGAAAGTTCTATAAACGTAACTTTCAACCTGTAACTTGCAACCTTCAAACCCAAAACTCTAATATATAAAGAGATGAATACTGAAAACATAGCTGTCCCCAAAAAGAAAGAACGCCAACTACTTCCGAGCGCTTTTGAGATTACTGCCTGGGAAGCCGTTAAACCCTACTACGATGACCTGCTAGAGCGAGAAATCAACTCGGCAGCCGACTTGCAGCAGTGGTTTCAGCATCGTAGCGAACTGGAAGCCGTACTTTCCGAAAATTTGGCGTGGCGTTACATCAAAATGACCTGCGATACTACTGACGATACGCTACGCGAAAGCTACACTGAATTCATTACGCAAATTCAGCCGAAAATTGCACCAGTTAGTAATGAGCTCAACAAAAAAGCACTAACCAGCCCCTACTTAGATGAACTTAAGAGTCGGGATGGCTACCCAATTATGATCCGAGAATTAGAAAAGGAAGCCCAAATTTTTCGAGAAGAAAATATTTCCTTGAAAACCGAGGAGCAGAACGAAGCTCAGAACTTTGGGAAGATTTCGGGGGGAATGACTGTGAAGATTAAAGGTCAGGAAATGACCCTGCAACAGGCAGCCAACCTGCTACAATCTACCGAGCGTAAGGTACGGAAAAAGGCTTACAAGAAAATTACCAAGCGCCGCCTAGAAGACAAAGACCCGTTGAATGCTTTATTTACTAAACTAATTACTGTCCGGGATAAGCTTGGTAAGAACGCCGATTTTGCCAATTACCGCGACTATATGTTTGCCGCGATGGGCCGCTTTGACTACACTCCTCAGGATTGTTTCGATTTTCACGAAGCGGTAGAGAAAGAGGTGGTGCCTATGCTCAACGATCTGGCAGCTAGCCGTAAGCTAAAATTAGAGGTGAAGCACCTACGCCCCTGGGATAAAGCTGTTGACCCGGAAGGACGCCCACCGCTGAAGCCTTTTACTACTGGTAAGGAACTAACTCAAAAAACCATTGAGGCCTTCGGCGGCCTGGACTCCTACTTGGGCGAACGAATCGCTATTATGCGGGAGATGGGGCATCTGGATTTGGAATCACGCAAAGGGAAGGCACCAGGTGGCTACAACTACCCCTTGTCTGAAGCCGGGGTACCTTTCATTTTTATGAACGCTACCTCTAATCTGCGCGATATGGTCACCATGATGCATGAGGGCGGCCACGCGGTACACTCTTTCCTGACCCGCGACCTGGAGCTGACCAATTTTCAGCATACTCCTTCCGAAGTTGCCGAACTTGCTTCTATGGCGATGGAGCTAATCTCCATGGACCAGTGGCACCTATTTTTTCCCGATGAGGAAGACTTGAAACGGGCGAAGCGTGAGCATCTGGAGCAGATTATTGAAACCTTACCCTGGGTTGCCACCATCGATAAGTTCCAACACTGGGTGTACGAGAACCCTGAGCATGATATTAAGCAGCGTGCTGCGCAGTGGAACCAAATTTTTGCTGCCTTCTCCGACACTATTACTAACTGGAAAGGTTTGGAAGAGGAGAAAAGCCATTTATGGCAGAAGCAACTTCACCTCTACGAAGTGCCCTTCTACTATATTGAATACGGTTTTGCCCAACTGGGTGCTATCGCCGTCTGGAAAAACTACCGCGATAACCCCCAGAAAGGACTAGAAGGTTACAAAAACGCTCTGAAACTCGGATACACCAAAACTATCCCCGAGGTGTACAAAGCAGCAAATATCAAGTTTGATTTTAGCACAGAATACATCAAATCTCTGATGCAATTTGTGCGTAATGAGTTAGATAATATCTAATAATCAGGCTGTCATACTCTTTTGAAGCCCTACATATGTGTGTAGGGCTTTTTTATTTATGCATCCTCAATATCGTTCAGATAAAAAATTTTCTTATGCATGCATACTAAATACTGATTATTCGACTATCTTTGAAAGATTGATAAAATATTAACGTTATTTTGTCATCAAATTAGTAAGTTTTAAACCAACTATCTGTTATGAGACAACATCTACGCTTAGTAATCTTATTTTTTCTAAGCATTTTACTTGCAAACCTACCTGTACTGGCTCAAACTAATACCACCGTCAGTGGTAAGGTATTAGATGCCAGTAACAACGAACCTCTGATAGGGGTAAACATTTTAGTAAAGGGTAAAGTGGTAGGAACGGTAACCAATACTGATGGTGATTTTTCGCTCACTGTAAACAATGCACCTCCTTTTTCTCTGGTAATATCCAGTGTGGGCTACGCAACGCAAGAAGTAGAAATTACCCAATCCACCAGTGATCTTTCCATCTCACTTGATGAGCAGACCTTACTGGGTCAGGAGGTAGTAGTGTCCGCCTCCCGGGTAGAAGAATCTATCTTGGAATCACCAGTTTCTATTGAGAAAATGGACATCCGCGACATACAGTCGGCGGCAGCTCCCAACTTCTACGACCAAATTGCTAACCTAAAGGGCATCGACGTCAGTGCCCAGAGTCTGACATTTAAATCCATCAATCCCCGGGGGTTTGGCGCCAATGGAAATACTCGTACCGTCCAGCTAATTGATGGTATTGATAATCAGGCTCCCGGCCTAAACTTCCCGGTAGGGAATATTGTGGGTATTCCGGAACTTGACCTGGAAAGTGTGGAATTACTGCCAGGGGCGGCTTCTGCCCTTTACGGGCCTAACGCAATTAATGGCATCATTCTGATGCGTAGCAAAAGTCCGTTTGAGTACCAGGGGCTAAGTGCATCGGCCAAACTAGGGGTGAATCATATTGATGGAGAAGATGACGATCCCTCACTGTACCAAAGCTACGGATTGCGTTACGCTAAAGCATTCAACAACAAGTTTGCCTTTAAAATTAACGCCGAATACCTCAGGGCAGCCGACTTTATTGGGGTGGACTACCGCGACCAAAGCGATATTGTTGAGCGTAGTCCCGAAGGCATTGATCCTAACGACCGAGCCGATATGCGTACTTACGACGGGGTGAATATATACGGCGACCCTCTGGTAAACGTAGGTATACTAGGTCAGGGAGTTGGATTAGGCGCACTTTTGCCTACCGACCGAACCGGAGATTTTACTCCTACTGGCTACACCGAGCAGGAATTTGTAGACAATACCACCGAAAGCCTAAAGTTAGGTGGCGCACTGCACTATCGAGTAAATGACAACCTCGAGGCATTGGTACAGTTCAATCAAGGATTCGGTAGCACAGTCTATACTGCTAACGACCGTTTTGTATTGGATGATTTTAGCATCTGGACTGCTAAAGCAGAACTACGCAGCAATAACTTCTTCCTACGAGGATACCGTACTAAGGAGTCTTCGGGCGATAGCTACGCTGCTAACACCCTTGCTTCGCTCATTAACGCACAGACTACTATTCCGAACTACGTACAAACATTTGCCGGTGCCCGTTTGGCAGGACTGTCAGTAGATCAGTCTCATGGATTAGCTCGTATAACTAGTGATAACCTGCGCGAGACCAACCTCAATAATGGAAGGTATCGGGAGCTTTACGATTCGCTGCGGCAAGTACCTATTTCAGAAGGCGGGGCCAAGTTTCTGGACGAAACCAGCCTGACTCATTTTGAAGGAATGTACAATTTTGCTGACCGAATCAAATTTGCCGAAGTGGTGGTTGGCGCCAATTACCGTCGCTATGATCTAGTATCAGACGGAACACTGTTTGCTCTTCAGGATGATGGAGAAGAGTTTGACATTAACGAATGGGGCGCCTATGTACAGCTATCCAAATCGCTGGCCGATGATAAACTGGACTTGACCGGTTCGGTTCGCTACGATAAAAATGAATATTTTGAAGGGCAGTTTTCGCCGCGACTTTCAGGGGTACTAAAAGTAGCCAATGGACATAATATTCGGGCTTCGTTCCAACGAGGTTTCCGCATGCCTACCACTCAAGATCAGTTTATTGACCTGGACGTAGTTACCCGCCGATTAATTGGCAGTAATCCGGCGCTAGTAGACCGCTATAATTTTGAAACTAATCAGGTATACACTACGCAAAGTGTACAGCTCGCTCAGGATAATTTTCAGGAAACAGGTGACGTAGCCGGTTCAGTCGCCTTATTAAACCCGGTTGAGTTTGAAGAATTTACAACTGAAAAGGTGAACACTTACGAAGTAGGCTACAAAGGCTTAATTAATAATAAGTTACTAATAGATGCCTATTATTACTACAGCTCTTACCGCGACTTTATTGCTGAGATTGATTTCACCCAAACCATAGGCCCGAATGAAAGCGGCACCCCACCCTTTAACGGCCCAGCCGATCCAGAAGGTATTGTGCAAGAGTCAGTAGCTACCCAGCGATTTGGGTTTGATGTAAATACTGACGGTACTGTAGTTGCGCACGGTTTTGCAGTTGGGTTAGATTATTCGCTGGATAAGGGATATACGCTAGGTGGCAACGTAGCCTACAATCGACTGCTTGATCAGGACGACCTCATTGAGCAAGGTTTTCAGGCAGCGTATAATACTCCGGAGTGGCGCTATAATATTCGGTTCTCCAACCGAAAGCTGACTGATAATATTGGGTTTAACCTAGTATGGAGATGGCAAGAAGCTTTCTTGTGGGAATCAGCGTTTGGTCAGGGAGTGATCCCGTCATACCAAACCCTGGATGCCCAGGTTAGCTATAAGCTTCCTTCTTTAAAATCTGTGGTGAAGATTGGGGGATCGAACGTACTCAACGAACGATACACCACCTCGTTCGGTAACCCTCGCATGGGTGCCATCTACTACATTTCAATCACCTTCGACGAATTTTTAAACTAAGATATTGATGAATAGAAGATATATACTAGGTGGAGCGCTAAGCCTACTGCTGGGCTTTACCGCCTGCGATTCTGAAGATGAACTCATTCAGGAGCGCATTGAGAACAATCCGTCACCTGACACCGAACTAAGCGGAACCTCCGGATCGGTAGACTTCAGTAAGTACGTAGCTGTAGGTAACTCCCTCACGGCAGGTTTGATGGATGCGGCCTTATTTAACACTGGCCAACAAAGTTCGTTTCCTAACATATTGGCGCAGCAACTTCAGATTAATGGAGTGGGTGGCGGCATCTTCAACCAGCCCGACATCAATTCGGTTACCGGATTTAATATCTCGCTAAATGCAATTCCTCCTCAGGCCGGAGCACCCGTTTTTGGGCGCTTTTTGCTGGATGTAAGCATTCCGGGACCAGTACCTACCCAAGGGGAGCCCATTGGTCCTTACACCGGAGATATTTCTCAGCTTAACAACTTTGGGATACCTGGTATGCGGGTGATTGATGCAGTCACCCCTGGTTACAGCCAGTTTAATCCGTTCTTTGCTCGTATTGCAGTCTCTTCAGCCAACTCGCTTATTCAGCAGGCAGCGGCCGCTCAAGGTTCTTTCTTCACACTGTGGTTAGGTGGTAATGATGTAATTGGTTGGGCTAACGCTGGCGGTTCGGGTCCCGACGGAGAAGTTGATCCGGCTGCCCAGGCTACTGATCCTACCACGTTAACCAATATTAATAGTTTTACTGAAGCCTACAGCGGTGCTATTGGTGCAATGTTATCGGTGCCTGATGCGCAGGGAGTGGCCATTAATATTCCTCCGATCACGCTACTACCTTACTATCGAGCTGTTCCTTACAATCCTATTGCTCTGGATCAGGCAAATGCTGATACCTTGAATGCGGGCTACGCAGAGTATAATAGTGGACTAGATGCTGCGGTAACTATTGGCGCTATTACTGCCGATGAAGCGACTCAGCGAAAAGTTTCATTTTCAGCCGCGGCTAATAACTCCATCGTTTTGGTGGATGAGGATTTGACCGTCACCGATATTTCAGTCGCTGTAGGAGCACCAACTGGTACGGTAATATTACCGAATTTACGCATGAGCAATGCTTCAGATTTGCTACTTTTCCCGATTGCTACCCGGTTGGGTCAGGACTTAGGAAATGGACCCTATGGATTGGAAGATCCGGCTACCGATGAGTTTGTACTAACTTTTAATGAGCAGGTAACCGTAAATACCCGCCTGGCAACTTTCAATGCGATTATCGCTCAGATTGTAGCAGATACTGACGGACGCATAGCGCTGCTGGATATTAACCCTATTTTTGCCGATATAGCAGGCTTAACTCCTGAACAGGCGGCTCAATTAGGTATGAGTGCTGAAGCTCAGGCAGTAGCGGACGGAGTTATTGGATTAGTCATTGACGGCGTTAATTATCTACCCGACTTTTCACCTAACGGCATCATGTCTACCGATGGTGTTCATCCTAATCCTAAAGGGCACGCTATCGTAGCTAACGAGGTAGTTCGGGTAATCAATGAATCCTTCGGGGCAGAGATTCCTCCGATTAGCCTTACCCCCTATGGTACTGTGGTAGTCGCTCCGTAACATTCACATGCTTTCAGCAGCAGAAAGAAGGGGTTCAGGTAAAGCTATGAGATAAGTACTTGAACCCCTTAGTTTTATCCGTACCTTTTGCCACCGTGATCTCCCAACTAGAAACTATTACCGGTTAGGCGTTTGAGGCCATCCGCTCCGATAGCTTACTTTTAATATCCTGAATAATGGGTTGGGCGTGTAACTTCCCGTTCTCGATAAACACTTTTTTGGTTTCTTCACCGCCAATCACCGAGCCCCCTAAATAAATTCCCGGAACGTTGCTTTCAAAGGTTTCTGGATCTATCTCCGGAATAAGCATTTCTCCGTTTAACCGAATACCCACCTTGCGCAGAAACTTAGCGTCGGGATGATAACCGATCATAAGAAAAACGAAATCGGCGGGTAATTTACGGACTTCGCCGGTTTGCAGGTTTTCGACCGTTACATCCTTTTCACTGATTTCAGTTACTCTACTATTGAAATACGCCTGCACTTCACTTTTCTTAATCCGGTTCTCCAAATCAGGCACAATCCAGTATTTAGCGGTTTTATCAATGCCCTCAAAAATATGGACCATCGTCACGTTTACTCCGCTACGGTACAAATCCAGCGCCGTCTCTACGGCTGAATTTGCTCCACCCACCACAACGGCATTAGTACCGGTGTAGCGGTAGGGTTCATCGTAGTAGTGGGTTACGTGCGGTAGTTCTTCGCCGGGCACCCCCAAAGTGCGAGGAATATCGTAGTAGCCAATAGCTAGCACCACCTTTTTGGTACGATACTCTCCCTGATTGGTATCCAAAATAAAAATACCATCTTGCTGCCGGATGTCACTCACCTCGGTAAAAATATGGATGTTTAGTTGGAAGTGATCGACCACCTTACGGTAGTATTTTAGTGCTTCTACCCGGCTTGGCCGCAAATTCAGCGACGTAAATGGAATTTCCCCGATAGCAATATTATCGGCACTGGAGAAGAAAGTCATATCTACCGGATAACGGCGAATAGATTCAGTGATGCTACCTTTGTCCAGCACGGCGTAAGAAAGTCCTTGCTGCTGTGCTTCTATGCCACAAGATAACCCACAGGGACCAGCACCCACAATAAGCACATCGTATAATTTCATAAGTCTAGGATTCAAATTTAGTATAACAAAACTGTACGAAGGCTGATACAGCCTCTAGCCTGCTATTAACGGACGAAGATACAACAATACCGTTTATAAAGCCGTTCAGAAAAGATTTTACTAACTCAGACTAGACAGAAGTGGATTCAGACTGAGGCAAAAACTCAATCTGCAATAAATTTTCACTTATCTCCCAGAGCCGCTTGGCATTGTAATCGCTGGAAGCGTCTTTGTTGGGCTTTACCGCTTTCTTATCCTTAAAATACAGCCCGGTAGCCGTGTATCCCTCATCACTGGTAGCGAGATAGATACTGGTCTGCGCACCCTTTTCCTCGCTAATCATAAATGGGCGGGCCATTTTCATGATAACGCCGAAAAATCCAGATACTCCTTTACCAAAATTGGTAGCCACCCCACCCGGATGTAGTGAGTTAGTAACTACATTGGTTTGCGGCAAACGTTTGCTCAGCTCACGGGTAAACAAAATATTGCAGAGTTTAGAAGAAGCGTAAGCTTTCAAGCCATTATACTTCCGTTTTTCGTACTGAAGATCTTTCAAATCGAAGCTGGCGAAGCGGTGGGCTTCGGAAGATACATTAATGATATTGCCTCCATCACTGGCGAGCACTTTGTCTAGCAGCAACTGAGTTAATAAAAAAGGAGCTAGATGATTGACCCCGAACGTCGTTTCAAAACCATCTTCAGTGGTTTCTCGTTGGTCGCTAGTAATTAATCCGGCATTATTATTTAGCACATCAATTCTAGGATAGTGTTCATTGATATGTGCTGCTGCTTCCCGAATCTGCTGTAACGAAGCTAGGTCAGCCAGCACGATGTCCACCCGGTCGTGGCCGCATACGCGCAAAATATCTTCTTTAGCCCGCTCGGCCTTCTCCTGGTTACGGCAGAGCATCACGACGTGCGCTCCGCGCTTGGCCAGTTCCAGCGCAGTTACTTTTCCTATGCCGGAATTCGCTCCGGTAATCACACAGATCTTATCTTTCATGGGATAGGTTTTATAAGTGTGTACCGAAAAACGGTTCTTTTTGTTTTGGTAACTGCGCAAGGAAGAACAGCAAAGGCTTCATTTCGGGTTTAAAACAAAAAAAGACAGGAAAACCTGCCTTTCTCGTTAGTAGATGTTATTCTCAGAACGTCCACGATTGGTTCCAGTTGTAGCAACTGAAACGGTGTTTCTGCTCCTCAAAATTATCCCTTAGCGTCGAGTAGAATCCCCAACCTACTAAAAAGGTAAACACAGAGGCAATGGTGAAAGCATTGGCTACCGACTCCGCTAAGAACCCAAATAGCAACATGGTTACAATAAAAGTAACTACCGTCCAGTAGATAGTCATGTTAGTTAAGTTGCGATGCCGCCACGATTGAATGTAGCGTAATGGATGAAGGTCGCCGCCCCACTGGTGCACTAGCTTGTAGTGATGATGATCAACTTTATACAGTAGCAGTGGGTCAATGATCGGACGTTGACGCTTCTCCAGATCGAAGGTTTCGGCCGGGGCTACAATATAGAAATCGTACTCCAGGTCTTCTTCCGTGAGTGCGTGTTCTTTCTGAAAACGGTTTAACTTAGTGCCAAATTCCGGATCAATTGGCCCCCGATACAAACGGCTGGGTAGCATTCGCATCCGGTAATCCACGCACACTTTTTTAATATCATCTAAGTGGTAGACTTCACCGTCAAACTGTTTATTTAATTGCCATTGACGCAACCATCGCTGCTTAGGATCATGGATTTGGTGCAAGCTACGGTGTAAACCTAATTGCCGAATCGCTTTTTCCTCCTGCATTCCCTGCTCTTGTAGCAGTACCTGTGCTTCCCGGGCAGGATCATCAATTACTCCCTGCCGTTTTTGGTCTTCTTTGACGAGTGCGTCGTGTAAATTCATGGCACAAAAAATTAAATAAAATGAGAAAAGTTATCTGCCCAATCAATTTAGCAAAATAGTTGAAAAGAATACTATTACTTATTAAAAATGTTCAGAGCTTTGCCTACCTGCTAACCCTATTCGTTATGGCTAATGCTTCTCTAATTTCTGTTACCGTCGAATTTGTTCGCGCTACTCTATCCGAGGCTGAAGCTGGCCACGACTGGTGGCACACCCAACGAGTTTGGCGCAACGCCCAACACATTGCTGCCGAAGAAAACGTTGATGAGTTAGTGGTAGAGTTAAGTGCGCTGCTACATGATATTGCAGATGCTAAATTTCATGGCGGAGACGAGGAGATAGGACCGAAAACAGCGCTGCGATTTTTAGAGCAACAAGCGGTGGACCTAACTATAATAGAGCACGTAGTGCAGATTGTACGACACGTTTCTTTCAAGGGCGGTAATTTTGAAGCAACCTTTAACTCGCCTGAGCTAGCAGTAGTACAAGATGCCGACCGGTTAGACGCCATCGGGGCAATTGGTATTGCCCGCACATTTCACTACGGGGGGTTTCGCAACCGCGCACTGTATGATCCCGACATACCGCCTAACTTAACAATGAGCAAGGAAGAGTACAAACGTAGCCAAGCCCCTACCATCAATCACTTCTACGAAAAATTACTGCTGCTGAAAGACCGAATGAACACCGATGCTGGGCGCAAACTCGCTGAAGAACGCCATCAATTCATGGAGCAGTTTCTAGATCAGTTTTACCATGAATGGGGTTAGTCATATTATAAGAAGAGGCAAGAATGGAACTCAAAGTTGCGAGATAAATGATTTTTGTATATACGCAGATAGTTCCATGAGCCACGCTACTCCTACGTGGATTAGCACGCCACCAAACACTGATCGGCTTTGGTACGCAATAACCCCTAAAATATAGCCTCCAAAAATGGAGCTAACAGTTTCGCCAGCGGACTTACCAAAATGCAGGAAAGCGTAAGTTACTACCATCGGTACAATCGCTGCCCGGCCCATTACTATACCCATGCCCAACACCATAAATCCCCGAAAGAGCAACTCAATGTTTAAGAAATCTAATCCGTAGGCTAGCTCGTAAGCCAGGGCAGGCAACCATCCTGGTCCTTCCCAAAAAGCCTCCACATAATTGGGTTGGTAACGCGGGTAATTCTGTAGAAACCCCTCGTTAAAGGAGGCCAACACAGTTAGAGGCATCATTATGAGCAGCATGAAGAGGTAGGGTTTCGGATCGAGGTTCCGAATGGTAAGCCCGTAGAAGTTGTTGGCACGTTGGTCTAGCCAACGGTAGAATATGTACAAAGGCAGCAGTGTCGTGAGCATACCTGTTAGTTGCTTGGTTAGTCGGATAGTGTAGGCCCAAG
Organism: uncultured Flammeovirgaceae bacterium; assembly: GCA_937884755.1. Classification (GTDB taxonomy): domain Bacteria; phylum Bacteroidota; class Bacteroidia; order Cytophagales; family Cyclobacteriaceae; genus Tunicatimonas. Next base: position 798 of record CAKZYJ010000490.1, on the reverse strand, counting down.
TTTCGGGCGGCAGATATTGTTGAATTGGGTAGTTATGGTAATGAAACGATTTATCTACCGCTAACACAATCAGACAAAACAAGCTACGAACCCAAAAGCCCGAACTACTCCAGAGTTGTTGCTTCTGACGAAAGCTGGTGTATAGAAAAGTGGTTGTGTAGTACGCAAAAGCGTAGAGCAGAAAATAGTAAAATATTCGAATACTCCGCCCGTAGTAAGCATCAATTACATCATCCTCAAAGTTAAAGTAGTAATTTAGGAAGATCGTAACTGCCAAGAATCCAGCCACAGCAGTGTAGTACCCTGGATGATAATCAGCCGTCCAATGTTGGCGCAGGTAATAGACGATTTTCTTCATTTCTTAAGTCAAAGGTAGAGCAGAGAGTGTGAGGCTGAATTTAAGAGATGTTTATGCCTTTACGCTGCTCTTCTACCATTCGCAAACACCGGATGGTCGGGAGTCAGATCTATCAGTTCTACGTAGAAAATGGGCTCACCACTACGCCAGTCATAAGCTCCTGCTGCGCCGTACGAGCCATCGGTTTGGGTAACCGGTACTAACACTCGCTGCCGCTGTCTGTCCAGTTCAATACCGATGGTAGATTGGAAGCGCTTATCTTCAATAAAGGGTTCGTAATTTCCTTCATTGTCTACCAGACCGATGGTTCCTACAGTGAGTGAAGACACCAGAAACTTGCTCCGACGCTGATCGTACTCTACTCCTTCGGGAAATAAGCCAGCTTAAGTAAGATCAATTCGTTCCAGTAGTTCCCAATCGTAGCCTTCGTCCTCTAGATC
>CAKZYJ010000489.1 GCA_937884755.1 uncultured Flammeovirgaceae bacterium | reverse complement strand
TCATCCCTTCAGTTCTTTGATGAACTCATCAATTTCACTTTCATAAAACTCCCTAGCATCAACACCTGTATCAAAATGTTGGGCTTCTTCCCGAATTGCCTTTAGCTTATAAATTATAACTTCAGCAATAAACTCATACGTTTCTTCGGTACCATTTTCAGCAAACGGTTTAGTATTGTCAATACACACCTTAATTTGTTCTTGAATGTTCATAACCCCAAACTCGTTTGCTGTCCTTCAAAATCGTTGATAGCCTTTCTCAACTCCTTTTCAAGTTGCTTAGACTCTTCCAGCAGCTTCACTTTCTCATGATACATCCGTTGCTCGTTGGCAGTATGTCTAGGGTATAGTTTACCCTTGTGCTTGAAAAATGCTTGTTGCTTATCCAGTGTCTTTTTGGTGAGATGGACGAATTCAGTGTGTGTCATGGTTTTTTAGTTTTTCGTTTTTCAATGATTTCCGCTAGATAGGCCGCGCTTTTCTTGGCATGAGCAAAAATCAATTCCTGCTGATACCCCACTAAGTCATTGATTTCGCGGTCGGATAAATCTAATTTTCTAATTTCCTCCAACATCCGCTCATCACTCTTTGCCCATTCCATCTCAGCAGTTAGCTGCTCTTTAGTTTTATTGGGAATGTACGCTGAGGTGCGAACTGGACTAGGTTTAGGTGTTGGGGTCGTGTTTAGTTTTTCGTAAAATGCTTTTCGTAATGCCAGGGTCTTTTCTGATAGCTCAGCCACTTCTTCAAAACTTTCGGTTTCCTTCGCCTGCTTTCTAGTATCGTCTTTCTTCTCCCACTTCTGATCCAAGTACTTCCGATACCAGCCAAAAATGGTTGGCTGGTCAATGCCTCCGTAGGCCGAGCCATACACACCGGTAGCTGCTTGCTGACAGAAGTAAGCAATATCATCAAGGCTATCGGTGGGATAGTCTCGGATGAAGGTTTCTACAATGCCTAGTATCTGGGCTTGAGTCGCTGGCTTGGAAAGATTGAACTGTTCTACCATCGCTGTAATGAGTGCGTGAATAATCTTTCGAACTTCTTTGGGTTGTTGCTTAACGATGTTGGCAATCGGATTCGGAATCATCGCTTGCTCCAAACTCGCTTGGTGCAGAAGCTCAGTGACAGGCTTTTGATAGCGTGCGACTTGGCTTGTAGGAACAGTCGTGCTAATCTGGGAATTGCTGGTCGTAGTAGTCATGGACTGCTTTGATTTCTTCTGGACTGGTGTATTGGAATGGGTTTTCATGGCTATTATTTTTTGCTTGGGTTTTGTCTGCTGGTTTCAAGGCGAAAAATCCTTTCCATCCGTTTTGAATACTTTGCTCAATGATGGCTAATGCTTCCGCTTCATCCTTGGCTAATTTGGCTAATTGCTTCAAGGCTGCTTGCTCAGAGACTTTTGATTTGTAGCGAAACTTGTGCTCCTCCTTTTTGTACTTTTTCCAAAGTTGCCAAAGCTGTTCAAAAATTTCTGAGTCATACGGAAATTCAACCTCACCCCCCCTCTTATCTTTACTTATCTTATCTTTACTTAGAATACTTATAGGAGTAATTTCTTGATAAGGGGATTCATTCCCTTTATCCGGGTCTTTTAAGGGTCTTATATGGGTCTTATATGGGTCTTTTAAGGGTCTTTTATTGGGATTATAAGGGGATTCATTCCCCTTATTTGCCGTTTTGTCAACCTGCTTTTGCTCTTGCTCCTGTTGAATTTCCTTGTACTTTTCAAAGAAGTTTGGAATAAGTGAGTAACGCTGACTCCCCTTTTTTCCTTCCGAATAGTAGTCAATCAGCCCGGCTTCTAGTAGCGATTCTCGCACTTTGGCGACCGTCTTTTTGTCCATGCTTAAATACTCCGTAATGGATGTTGTCTTAATGCGAACTTCAAAAAATCGCCAACGAGAAGCATTGAATTTATGCAGTAAATAGAAGTAAAATTGGGTCGTTGTGGCATTAAAACCGAACGCTTCATGCGCTACCCAAAAGTCATTAGCATACTCAGGAAATGACTTGAATTTCGTCTCTTGCTCCCCTTCAGTAATTTTCATGGCAGTCATCATACTTTACTGTAAATAATCCGAGTATTAGGCTTGTAGTCTAGCACTAGCATAGAAGCCACCCTAGCGTGCTCAGAGCATCGCCTGTTCCATCCGGTCATCTTACGCCACCTTGTTAAGATTGCTGCTTTCTGGTCTTTATTGAGCTTACTGCGCTTACCCCAAGAGGCGTAGCTATTGCGGGTCTTGTCTGGCCGAAACATCCGGTAAGGCGCACCTAAATACAGTAAGTAATCATCCCAGATTTTACAGTCGCGCTTGATGCTTCCCGCTCCTTGCCTGGCTGATGCATCCAGCATGGTATGGCGGCCATAGGTGGCCTTCCTGGCATCTTCTACAATAACTTCAGCAATGTAATTCTGATTCTTCTCAATGTACTTCATCGCCTGATGAATCGGCATGGTTTGGATGATTTTAAACTGCTTGAGTACAGTATTCCAGACCGCTACACCTGTGTTGACTCCTGGGTCAATGCCAATAGCTAAGTTTTTCATGACATTAATGATTAGCCGTCCGGGTCGCCGGGCGATCGTATTGCTCTATCTTGTATACCATTTCATCGATAATCCCTTTCAGCACGTCTTTACTAGCGGAGAGGTATTCATTGCCAATATCTTCTTTTTCCTGCGCATCAAATACCTCGTGAGGTAGGTTGTCCCGGATAAACTTACGCAGCTCAATGACTTCATTGTAGTGCTCAATACACTCACCTGCTCGCTTGATATTTACATTCGAGAAATCCGCTTGCTGCAAAGGGTCGTGCTTCATTAAATCCTGCATTAGAATCATATTGATGGTCTTTAACTGCTTATCCGTTGCTTTCTTTTGGGTAGGTTTACCGGAATACCCATCATTCGGCGACTCAGTCACGCCTGACCGGGTCACGCCTGACCGGGTCACGCCTGACCGGGTTGGCTTTTCTGATAAGTTTTTCTCTACTGCTTTATTAAATGATTCTACATATTTCTGCTTTTTAGTTTGCTCGCCTGATGCATCCACATCTTTATCGGTCACCAATCCTAGCAAAGAACTAAGTGCATATCGCCTAAAGTAGGTAACGGCTGAACCTATCACTTGAAAGTCATTCATTCCTTTCAATTGTACATCGCTAGGAATTACGCTATTTGACTCTATTGTTTCTCCTGATTCTACGTGAAAGACAACCGTTTTTAAGGCTGATTCATTTAACGCTTGGTAGAACCCTAACCCATGCTTTTTTAGTATTGGGTTAATCTGCTCAAAGATAGCAGGCAAGTCGGCGTAACTGTACCCATACCCTTTCGCTCCTTTGTGGATGACTGGAACCTCTTGCTGAAAGGCTGCCAATGCTTTAAATAGATGCTTCATTAGATTTTGATTAAATGGTTTACTAATCCTCTTCCTTCGGCCTCCTTGGCTTAGGAATCATGCCTAGCCTTCGAGGCGGTCGGTTCGTTTGTGCTGGCACATCCAAGAACCGGTACTGCTCATCCCAGTAGACCGGTGGTACATGGCTAGTGTCTAGGATTCTGTTGGTTAGAACTTCGTCTTCTTTGCAGCTACTAGCGGCAATAAGGCATAGCAGTAGCAGAGGGAATAAATTACGTCTCATGTATTGGATTTTGGTAGTTACTAAAATTCAGACGTAGCGACCATATCAGGCGTATCGTTATCTCTAGCGTACTCCTCGAACGTTGCCATAATCTTATACCCACATGAGTATTCTTCCTCATTGTAATCCTCTTCTTCTGGCTCTGGGTGATTTATATCCAAGATGTAGCGCTTCTTCCATTCGCTACGCGGTACTCGTATTATGTTAAACTCAAACAAATCTACGTCCCAGGATTTTACTACTTCAATAGCTTCACGTTTATTAGAAGCAAATACCCAATCTATTATCCCACTGGGGTACTCGAACTCGTAAAAGTGTTTCTGTTTCATATTTATGATTCTTTTTCACTTATTCTATTCGGAAAAGGTCTACTCCATTGAGCACGCTTCATAGAGTCGTTCTTCAGTAGCAGTTGAAAGGTGCCACCCTTTTCCTTCATCGCATCCAAATCGTATATCTTAGCAGTTCCAGGTCGAGCGTTAAGGCACTCAAACTCAGTAGGGGGTAATGATTTGTTCAGGTTAAAAACAGCCCCTTCTACTGTAACTTTCTTGCCAATTAGGTCTTTGTAATCTTTACTCATACCTCTACCTTTTGAATAAATTGAAAATCACTCAGCTTCCGGTTCGGATATTTTCGCCGAATTATACCCTCGGCTTCTTTTTCGCTTCTGGCTCGTTGTCGTCGGCAGTGCTGTTTGCCGTCTACGTTGAAACGGACTACGTATTCGTGTTGGGGGATCATGCTACTGGTTTTGTAGTTTTTTAATCTGCGATTTCGTTAGAATATCACCGTACTTTAGGATCGAGTCAATCATCCAGTCGTATCCGTAAAATCCAGCAGAGACCTTTTCTCTTTTTCGCTTCTCTCTGCTATCTACTGGCATTACCTCAACTCTGGCTCCCCAACCATCCCCAAAATCATAATAGAAACTTTGAAAGAATTCCCCCTCAAGAAGTTCCAATGCTTTTTGTTTTGGGACATTTCGGTGCTTATAGTACTTGCGATCAGCTCCCGTCCAGACCCCATTCCATGAGCCGACGTTGGGCATAGTGAGTTCAAAGCTTAGTATCATAGCTATACGGGTTGTTTTAATTTTTTAACCGCCCATTTAAATCCATGAGACTGTGAGCAAAACAGATTATTTCCTTTGTAACCGTAGTTACCTAAGAAAATCCTTTTTACTACTTTCAGATTTTCTCCTACCCGGCAAAATATTGTAACATAGTTTGGTGAGATTGGCCTACCACAGTATCTGCAATGCGGCCTATTACTAGGAGCGGTCTCTATATATTTTTCCTTATCAAACTGTTCTTTCGTTAGTCTGCGATAGCCATTTTGAATTGAGTAATACCGACCCCTGAGTTTTTCAA
>CAKZYJ010000488.1 GCA_937884755.1 uncultured Flammeovirgaceae bacterium | reverse complement strand
ATTATCCAGTTGTTCAATCACCCAAAACGGTCAACCTATTTCAGGCATAGACAATAGACAACCTTCTACCCTGTACCTTTAACCCTCAACCTTCAGTCAGTGCTTCGTTGATAAATAACAAAATTGTAGTGTAAGAGTTGGCTGGATGTGTCTTGGGCCATCATATCTTCGGCTCCGCTTCCTTCACCGGCCCACTGAGTGTCCTCCGAATCGAAGATTTTCTCGAAGGATTCGTCCCGCCCCATTGCCAACTGAAAGGTCTTTGGCTGATTACTAAAGCTCATCATGATATAGGTAGGCGATGTAGATTCATCCTGGGTATGCTGGCGAAATAGGCGTAGTACATTCTTCTCGACAACAGAAACCTCCAATGCTGGGCGGCTGTAATCTTGCCAGGCGGGTAATTCTTTTCGTAGCTTAATGAGTGCTTGATAATACTTAAACAGTAATTGCGACTCCAGCACCGACCAATCCCAGGATAGGGTGGAACTAGCAAATGTTGTTTCAGACTGAGGGTCAGGCACAGTCAAGCCTTCTTTCTGAAAATACTCGAACTCTTTGGCTCTTCCCTTACGCACCGCCTCAACTAAATCGAGGTCAGTGTGGCTAACGAAGTATTGAAACGGGCGGGTCTCTGCGTATTCTTCACCCATAAACAGCATAGGCACGTAGGGCGAGGCCAGCATCGCTCCGGCGGCTAGCTTCAAGGCTGGAAACGACAGAGTGCTGGTCAGTCGGTCACCCATCATCCGGTTTCCAACCTGATCGTGGTTTTGGGTAAAGACTACAAATTGGGAATAAGGATTCGCTTCCGCACTATTACCAAATATGCGTTTTCGGTAAGGGGAATATATGCCATCGTAAACGTAAGTTTTTTCGTAGGCTTTTGCCAGATGACTCATCTCGCCGAAATCTGAGTAATAACCACTGCTTTCCTCGGTAAGCACAGTATGTAGCGCGTGATGAAACTCATCAATCCACTGCCCATCTAATCCGTATCCCCCTTGTGAGCGGGGCGATATGTATTTATGATCGTTCAAATCGCACTCCCCAATCAAGGCGTAAGTTCGTCCATTTTCTTCTTGTAATGTATCTTTTGCTTCACTAATGGCTGCTAATAAGTGTTTGGCACCGGAATCTTTTATTGCGTGTATGGCATCCAGCCGAAGCCCATCCAGATGAAAGTCTCGTAGCCACATCAGGGCATTTTGGATAAAGTAATGACGGACACCATCGCAGTAGGCATCATCAAAATTAATAGCCAGCCCCCAGGGAGTATGGTGTTTGTCGGTAAAATACGGACCATACTCGGATAGATAATTGCCTTCCGGTCCCAGGTGATTATATACTACGTCCAACACTACTGCCAGTCCTTTCTCGTGGCAGGCATTTACTAGCTTTTGTAGTCCTTGTGCACCGCCGTAGGAATGCTGAACAGCGTAGGGATATACTCCATCGTACCCCCAATTCCGGGTTCCGGGAAACTGAGCTACGGGCATCAACTCCAGGGTGTTTATACCCAAGTCTTTGAGGTAATCCAACTTAGAGATAATTCCGTCAAATGTTCTTTCAGTAGTAAAGGTGCCTACATGTAGCTCGTAGATAATCATATCCTGAAGAGCAATTCCCTTCCAGGCATCATCAGTCCAGTTCTGTACCCACAAGTCTACTACTTGCGAAGCCCCGTGAACTCCGTCGGGTTGGGAGAGAGATGCCGGGTCAGGCCGAAGAGTTTCACCATTAATCCGGTACTGATAGCGGTCGCCTGCGTTTACATTTTCTAGAATAGAGGTAGTCCAGTAACCAAATTCATCAGAGCTAAGAGGCAAAGTATCCTTTTCATTAACTATCAACTCAATGGATTCTGATAAAGGGGACCATACCGTAAAAGTGGTTTTACCAGATTTTATTCTGGCTCCGGGGGTAGGTATCATAGAAAAAATAGTCTTACCAAAAAATTGCGTTCAATAGCTTTAATAAACGTTGGTAGAACGAATACCCAAGAATAAAGTTCAATAATAAGAAAAATATCAGCTGCAAAATATATGATTAAAAAGTTACTATGATAGTACATTCAAGAAAACCCAACTACTTATATAAGGTGATTAAGATACGGTGCCTTTCGTCATGATGAGTATTAAGCAACTAACCATCTCAGTTATGCTTGGTAATAGATTAGGTAATCTGTTTTTTATGATCATGAAGCAAGGGGCTTCTATTTAGACAATAACAACAACCCATCTCAGCTCTTGGAGCTAAATATAGATGTTTTAATGGTCTGTAGTGTGGTTACCCAATTATATCATTTACTACCTTGTTTCCAATTCTTAACTTTCCCTTTCTTATTTCGCTATAAGCTAATTTAGAAAATGATAAACCTACTAACCTGATTTATTAACATGCATCAGCGATTTCATTTGAGTAATCCTATTCCTATTTTTCTTGCTTTATCAGCGGTTGTATCGGGTATTGCGGGCTATTACTTTGAAACTTTTCTTCCTCCAATACTCATGACGCTCATTGGAGCTAGTTTGGGTATCGGAGCAACATTACTGTTTTACTATCTCTTCCAATTATTAGCAAGAATAGTAAATAAGCTGCCGCTCAGATTTAACGCTGCCTTGTTAGCCGCTACAGTTGCTTTGGCGTTGGTAAAGTTTATTGCTTTTCGCTGGCCCGATCAAGTATATTATCCCGCAGCGCTACTAGTGATTCTATTTTCAGTATTGCTCTACTTCAGCATTAAAGAAGTAGCTATTCAACCTCAGCGAAAGTGGGGCTGGCTAGGTATTGGAGCTACGCTGGCTTTTCTGAGTGGAAGCATCTTTTGGCTGCAAGGCGAAGGGAGTGATCCGTTTAGAGAAGAGCTGCCACCGCCCTTCGCTGCATCAAAAGTAACAGCGTTAAGTAGTCTTGGACTTGAGAGTCCCACTGTGCAAGGACAATACTCAGTAACCACCTTTACCTACGGTAGCGGAGAAGATAATAAGAGGAGTGAATACGCTGAAGGGATACGCTTCAAAACTCCTACGGTTGATGCTTCCCGTCTACTGCCCGAATGGAAAGGGAAAAAGAAAAAATGGCGGGAGCGTTACTGGGGATTTGGAGTAAAGAATTTTCCTCTGAATGGAAGGGTTTATGTGCCCGAAGGTGAAGGCCCGTTCCCAATCATTTTGATTGTGCACGGTAACCATAGTATGATTGATTACTCGGACGATGGCTACGGTTATCTAGGTGAACTTTTAGCTTCTCGGGGATTCATAACGGTATCGGTAGACGAGAATTTTGTCAATGGGCACTGGTCAGGAGATTTTAGAGGGAATGAAATGCCGGTGCGGGGATGGTTACTACTAAAGCATCTGGAACAATGGCGAGCCTGGAACCAAACCCCTAATCATGATTTGGCTGGTAAGGCCGATCTGGACAATGTGATGCTCATAGGTCACTCCCGTGGGGGAGAAGCAGTTTCTATTGCTGCGGCATTTAATGAACTACCCTTTTTTCCAGATGATGCTCGTGAAGAATTTGACTTTCATTTTGGGATCAAAGGGGTAGTGACATTGGCACCAACGGATTACCGGTATCATCGGCAAATGAGCTTACAAGATATTAGCTATCTATCACTGCAGGGCTCTTACGATGCCGATGAGGTAAGTTTCTGGGGAATGCGTCCCTACCGCCGCCTGACTTTCAGTCCGGATAGTGAAGCGTTTAAAGCTGGGGTATATATGCACTGGGCTAACCACGGTCAGTTTAATAGTACTTGGGGTAGGAAAGACTTCGGTGGAACGATGGGTTGGCTACTTAACACTGCCCCGATGATGTCAGGGGATGAGCAACGAGAGGCAGCTAAGGTTTTTGTTACCGCATTTGCTGAAGGCGTGCTTCACCAGAATCAGCAGTATCTGCCCATATTTAAAAATGTAGCCACAGCAAGAGACTGGCTTCCGTCTAACTATTATCTAACTCATTTTCAGGATAATCGTACGAAAATAATTGCTGATTTTGAAGAGGACATTGATCTGACCACTGCGCACTTCAAAAGTGAAATTCGAACTAATAATTTGTCTGTATGGCGAGAAGAAAACTTAACTACCCGCGATAAGGGAAGTCAGGAAAATAATGCAGTGATTCTAGGTTGGCATTATGGAGACAAAATAAATCCGGATTCACTAGCCAGCTTCACTATTGTGTTACCAGATTCGCTGGACATGAGGATAGATACATTAGAAAGCATGGTAATCACAGTAGCAGCGGGAGATAGTAAATGGCTCAACTCAGACGAAAAAATACAAGCGGAAGAAGCGTCTCAAAAAGCCGAGCCACTGGACGTTACTATTCAACTAACCGACCGAAGTGGGCATACTGCTCAACTACTGATTAGTAATGTGAAACCTATTGCCCCTCAACTAAAAACTCGTTTCACTAAGTTAGCTTCATTAGATAAAGAAATGATTGGTGACGAGTGGGAAGTACAACCGCAGACTTTTCACCTGCCTTTGAATGCATTTGAAAATAGTGGACAAAACCTTGACTTCAATCAGCTATATAAAATCTCTCTGGTGTTTGATCAAAAAACCTTAGGGGTTGTGGTTGTGGATGATATTGGTTTTAGTTCACAAGAATAACTGCTAAGTAAACACTGAGACAAAAATAGTTTATAAATAGTAGTTTTTAGCTACTTTTGC
>CAKZYJ010000487.1 GCA_937884755.1 uncultured Flammeovirgaceae bacterium | reverse complement strand
GGGGGCGGGTGTTGTCTGGCGTGGGGGGGCCCGCGGTGGCCTGTTCGTCCTCCGGGGGGTCGCCCTCCCCGTCGGCGGCGGCGGTGCTTCCGGTAGTTGGTAGAAGATGGGTAGAATTATGCATGCGGTTAGTTGATGGAAGCCAGCTTCCAGGCCTCTAGCGACAGCAGTGTGGCCGTTCCTCCCAGAGAAGTTAGGGCCAGATGCTTTCCTTTCACATTTTCTTCCCTTAGCTGCCGAGAAACACAGTATTTTCCTCCGTTTACAAATACTTCCACAATTTTCTTGTCAATAAATATCTGAAGTTCAAGGGAGTCTTCCGGTGCCCATTCTTCTATAGGAACTTTTACCCCATCAATATTGAGTACATCTCCGCTCCATACGATGGCCAAACCGCCCTTTCCTTCCTGATCGGCCAGGACATTCATTCCGCAAAAGGCAGCATTGTACAAATTAAACTTAACTAGTATTTCCAATTGATCGCCCTCTAGATCTTTAATTATATCAATGGCGGTGGTGGGGCCCGACACCGGCAATTCTTTAGGCGTTATGGTAAAATGCTCTTCCCGCAATTCCTTCATTGATGCAACCGGGGTTTGAATAATACGACCATCGCTAAGGCTCAATTTACGGGGAATAGCAAAACAGCCATTCCATAGTTGGTTATTGTTTTTTAGTGGCTCATTCATGTAGTACGGCAGCCACTCTCGGTCCCAGCCTGGAAGCCATGACATCAGGTATAAATTCCCTTCGTCATCGGAGATAGTTTCCTGAGCGTAGTAATGTCCGCTGTAATCGATAACCCCTTCCGAGGTTATGTCAAACGTAAGGTTATCCAGGTCAAAGTCTCCTAGAAAATAGTTTACCCGGTCTACCGGAGCATCGGTTGAGGCCATGAAGAGCCACTTATCACCAATACGCTTAAATTCAGGTACTTCAAGATTTCGGTATTTATGCTTGAGCACGCTGAAGAAAATACCCTGGTACTCCCATTCGCTTAAGTCGGGGTTGGTGGCTTCAAATAGGGGCACCGGCACGTAATTCTCATCAAAAAGGTCAGCGCAGGCAATCATAAAGGTTCGGCCCTCATGACTGAACACATTGGGTTCACGCCAGAAATTGTCAAAGGGCTGTTGACCGTGGTGATCCAGGGTTAGAATCGGGTTTTCCCCTGGGTGTTCCCATCTCGAGAATTGATCGTTGCTGAATTCGGCCCGCCAGAATTTCATGCCTCCTGCTCCGTTTCCCTGAGAATAGAAAGCCAGCTTTTTTCCATCGTCGTTGATTATGGTTGACCCCGAGCCAATGGCGTCTAGCCCCAGTTCAAATGCCGGAGTTAATTCATTTTCCATATGTTCCCAGTGCAATAGATCCTTGCTTCGGGTGTGAGCCCAGTACCAGGCTCCCGGATGAAAGGCAAAGGGTTGCAGCCCATAAAAAATATGATACCAACCGTCGTGATAGATGCCGCCGTTAGGGTCACCCATGCAGCCCGCCGGTGGGGTTAAATGAAAACCCGGTCGGAAAGCATCCTGCTGATTTTTCTGAGAGCTAACCACGAAAGCACTGTCAATATTTTCAGCAGTAAGCTTCCAGCTTTGCGCCCTTGCCCCAATAGCCCAAGACAGTAAGCATAAAACTAGAGATGAGTACCTAATGGTATTTTTCATTTTTAAATATTGCTAAAAACTTTGCGCCTGTTGGTAACGGCCAGTGCGAGTAACCGGCCCGGCATCGTTTGCTTTTCAAATCATACCAATCTGAGTATTACGTAAAGTATTACAGCTATTCCCACTCTCAAAATCCATCGGATCACTAATGCTCGCCATTTTTTCGCTGTTTGCTTTGTATTTCTTTCTTCTAACAACATTTTGAGTTTTGACCCATTCTGTTGATTCCGCCGAGAATACATTTTTATTTCATCATATTTTTGCTGGTAAAATAGTTCAATAATGGCAATTATTTGATGAAATGATAAACCTGGAATATCGATGTTATTTTCTTCCTCTACACTCATCAAAGACAAATCAAAATTGTCTTTCCCGAAAGTACCAATATATGCTTCAGTACCATCTTCTTGATTGTATAAATTGAATCCAGGTTCTGTGATTTGGTCTATCGTCAGGTGTTTGTTTTCTTCTAGACTATTTTGAAGGCGATTGACCTCCTCATCCCACTTGAATTCTTTGATTATCTGAAGCGAATCATCTTTACCAAGAATGCCCTTTTCATCCCAATTTTCTTGGTTAAAATTATCGTCATGTTCAGTTAGAAAAGGTCTTGTTCTTAAGCTAATCTTCATTCCATTTAAGTGACGCCTAACGATTAATGCAAGTCGTCAGGCCGGGTTTGTTTGATTTTTTCTGCCAAGTATTAGTTTCCTGAATTGGAGCAGCTAACGCTCTAACTCGTAATTGTAATAACTTCATATCTTAGGGACATTTTCCCCGGATGAGGCTCTGCGAATTCCGGCATCTCACGCAGAAGACCCCGGAATTCGCAGAGCCTCATCCGGCAAGGGCTTTTCACTTTTGCCTCCAAGTTAGCTTGTCAGTACATGTAATCGCTAGGCTGGTGGCTGCATGGTGTTAGGTATTGTTTTGATTATTCCGATCATTATCACAAAATAATCCCTACAGATGATGTAAAGAACATCTGATAATGGATGCTTTCTCATATCACTAACGTTCTTTATTCTATCGTTTAAGTCTCTAAAGTTTCTGTTGATCACTGGAGTCACTGAATAATAATCTGATCCAATAATTTCAATATCCTCCACTTTAAAGGAATTGCTCCTGTTGTACCAAAGTCCCGATACATGGTTATCATGAAAATCAATACGCCAAGGTGTTCCATTTTCTCCGGTAAAATTGATTTCACCTTTTTCGGCATCCACAATTTCAATAATCAATCCTAATTGAAGTAGTGTATTCTTCGATTCGCCAAGTTGTATCTTTGACTCATAAGCTGTTGAATTCCACTCAAAATACGTCCTCGTAATCTTACTCATAATAATGCCTAACAATTGTGTAACGGAGACTAGTCTCCGTTATTTCTCCTGTACCTGTGGCAAATTTAGTTGATTCGCTGCGCTAAGCACTGGAAAATAGATAATTATCTTCAACCGCCAAAATCTGCTAATCCAGTGAGTTAATCAACTAACCTTGTTGTGGCTTAAGCGATAGGCGGTTACTATTTTATCGGGTCTGGCAATTAGCCAATGGTTATCGGGCTAGCGTGTTGGTTGAGATTAAATGAATCTACCTCAACGGTTCGGCGATTATGGATTTTTTTCAATAATTGGGTTGGCTTCTTGGCAAAAGCAGCGGTACGGAAGTTTAAGGATTTGAACAAGACTACTCAATCACAGCCCTCAGCCAGTGCTAAGCATTGTGGTAAAAGCAGCCTAAAGACTCTTTCTTTCTTGGCCGGAGATTCTCCGGCTTCTTTTATGCTTTCAGGGGAGATTAGCTGCCGCAGCCTACGCAGTCAATCTGCGAGTCTATCGGCTTGGTGCCGGTCAGCTTCATTTTGAGGTTATGAATCTTATCACGGATCTCCATATCCTTAAACATATCACCCGTAAGCTGGGCGTTCAAAGCTTCAATCTCTTGTTCTAAATCTTGGGCGGTGGGAGTAGATGATTCCATACAGTTAGTTTTTCTTCAGTTCAACGATACGAATATAGAAAAGTTTCGATATCGAGCGGCAGAATTTACATTTTATATCCGCGCTAGTCACTGCTACTGCGTGAGCCCGTAGAGAGACCCACTAGTCCCACCAGACGGAGAAGGTAGGGCACCGCCGCCGTAATTCCCGCCAAAAGGGCCACAAACTGATTGACAATGCTTTCGTGCGCGAACAAAACGAAGAAAATCAAACTCACAACCAATAGCAGAATAACCGTGCTATATACACTCCAGCGACCGTTATTCCTGGCTTCCCGCTCCATTTTCAGGGCCTCAGCGGGCTTGATATTGGCTAAGATAAAGTTGCGGAAGCTCTCGTTCATAATGTGGAATGACTCATCGTAGAAAATCAAGCCTTTCTCCATCAGGGCCATGATCACGGGTTTGTTCTTGGTATTTACAAAACCATCGTCGGCCAAATCGTAGAGGATGTATTTTTCTTCTTTAGAGCAGGTGTTCCAGAGCGAAAAGTAAAAGGGCTGGGCCATGCTCTGTATTTTTAGCAGAACTTCTTCCTTAATATCTTCATCCGTTTGATCGGCTACTGCCTCTAAGGCCGAAGTGAGCTTGATATCTTTGGCCTGCTTACCCCATTTTTCTACCATCGTACCATTCATTCGCTGGAAGTAGGCTTGGTTTACACCCATCTCATGAAAGATGAGTTTTTTCACCGTACTATCGGGCGAAAGCCTCTTTCGGTCTCGCTCGCAAACCATTTTGGAGTAGTACAGCTTAACGAAACTTGATAGAATATCCTTCCAGCGAGAAACGCGAGTCTCCAGTTCTTCAACATCTGAGCTGGTTTGAGCATTTTCAATGATTTCCTCGTATTTCGCCGTAATCTGCATAGGAGTTAGCTTAGAAATGATGGTTACTCGGTTGGCATTCGCCAGCAGGTTTTCCAGCAACACTAGCCTACGCTGGTTGGTAGTCTGATCGTCGATACCGTAGCTAAAGTGCTCTAGCACCACATTTTGCTCTTCTAATTCAAGTACTTTATCTTTCACAGAAGGGAAGGCTGAATCTTCTAGTACTCGGGAGAAATCAATACGGATAAGATTATTGCGTTCTGAACCATATAAATCTTCAGCTCCGGCGAAAGGCATAGAGACAATAAATTTATGGGGAGACTTATTATTATTGCGTTGTTCAGGGTTTTTTCGCTCAAATTCCATCAGGGCATCGTCAATCTGAATAACCTTCTGAAAGCGAAACACCTCTACACCAAACAACCGGAAGAGCGTAAACTTAAGCAACCAGTAGGTAATGAATAGTATCAGCAAGAAACCTAGCAGTAAAGAAACATGCCGCACAGAAGGGTTTCCAAACGAAGCCGACAGAAATGTGGGGGGCTTCGTTCGTAAAATCAACTGCCCGTTGGTATCTGCCTGATCGGCAAAATAAGGATTAGTGCTAAAAGCCAGATGGAGGCTGGTATCGCTCTGAGTGGTGTGCCAGCCTTCGCCTGAGTGAAGAACAAATCCGTTGGTGACGGCTGAAAGATCGGTGACGACCGGACGGAGATCGCGCACCAACGTATCAAATGCAGTTCCGCCAAAAGTTTTTCCAACCTGGGCTAGGGTATCTTCAAAATTTAGCGTGCGGTAGTAGAGTGCGTAAGGTTTAGCTTGTTGGTATCGGCGATATTCCTCGTTAACCGGACTAAATGCTGGGTCATTTACCCGGTAAATTTGTCGTAGACGCTCATCCCGCTTTTCTAATTCCTGGCTTATCTGGTAAAGACTGAATTTGGTCCAGATGCGTTTTTCGTAATCGTAGGTTTTGCTAAACAAAAACCAGATGAACAGGAAACTGCTCAGCACCAGATAAGAAAAAATCATGAGGCAGTAGCCGTGCCGAACCAGTAATTGAGAATGGGCCAGGGGAGCGATTAGTTTTTTCAGTGAGCTAAATTTTGGTCCACTGACCCATACCGAAGTGGCTTTTTTGCTTTTGCTGGATGCTGCCACTAGCAGATGAATATTATTTCCAACTATGTTGGTTATTAGCGCCAGCAGGTACAGGCTAGCCCACAAGTATGTTTGCTGAATGATTTGATCGTTCTGTTCTACCGAATCAGAATTGTTCAGTAAGATTACGGCAGATAACAGAATGCCGAAGATGAGAATGCTAGTGAGGGCGGTATCCCACTTTCTGAAGGATGCTTTAGATTCCACCGTAGTTCTGCGAAAAGCTACGATGGTAACATACACTAGCGATAGGGCTAGCAGACTAATTCGGAGGAGCAGATAGGATGCATCCACTGGAGCCGATACAGTGAGTCTCAGACTGGCGAATAAGATCAGGAGGGATAATAGTACAGAAATGCCCAATACCAGGTAGTAGCGGCGATCTTTCACTTCCTTAAGTAATGCGAAGGTAGTGGCGTAAGAAAGTACAATCGCTATTAGAAAGCTGGCGATCGTTTGAGGAAGATACACCGAGCTTATTTGATTATATACTAGTAGCAAAACACCGTAGATAAGATTTAAAGCAACTACCAACATATAGCGGGTAGCTCGAGTTGCTTTTAGTTTTGACTCATCTTGCTCAGTGGTTGCTTGCTGCCGGTAGGGCCATAGCCACTTAAATGACATCGACATCCGTTTGAGCTTGGAGGTGCGGTGGTAAAGTAAGGTGATAATTAAAAACTGAAGGGCCGAAACTGCTGAAACCAGAATGATTCCTAATGTGCAGAAGGTTAGAATATACTGATACGGGCTTTCCAGATACTCTTTGTCGTAAGTAGTAACAATATACCAGGGCACGTTGGGTAGTGGCATTAAATGAGCCCGGAAGCTCCGGTTGTAATACGTAACGTCGGTGGTTATACTTGATCTGCTGGCTAGGGCAGACATCAGATTTGGAGTGTAATCAACTTCCTGCAACAAATTTTCCTGAAGATTCTTCTGACGGTCGGTATGGTATAAAACCAAGCCATCTTTATTGATAATACTGAAGCTATAACCGGGGGGCAGCACCGGGTCAGTAACTGAATGAAGCACGGTGGAAATGGCTAATACACTGGAGGCCTGATTTCCTTGCGCAAGGATAGTCGTATCATCTTTAAGAGGTAATGAAAATACGCTGACGGGTTCACCGGTAGTCCAGGAAACGATGGATTGTAAATATGATAGTGTATCCTGGCTTACTAAGGGAAATCCCTGACCGTTTTGAATGACTTTGTAGTAGTCCCGACTGGAAAAATCAAATAGTGAATCTTTGTGATAGGCGTAGCTGCTAGTATCCAGCATTGAGTACTCAAACTTCTGCTTGCCTTCGCTATTCAGCCAGTATATGGACCGTAGAAAGGGGTATGGCTTAAAATCGGGTAAATTAGTACCATCCTTCTTCAGTGCTTCGGAAATACTTACGGTTTTACTGGAATCAGGAATCGATAAGGTGGGAAGTTGCTGAGTGAGTTGATAAATACTACCGAGTTCTTTTTCGAAGTCTTGCTGTATGGTTTGCGCCAAGTTGCTTAGCCGACGATCCAGTTTGGGTATATCACTTAAATAATACTTAGCGGTTACCAGAAACAGCAACGTGATAATTGCGCTACAAACAATGAAGGTGGGAGGAGTGAGTAGTGCATCTTGCCGATGTAGTCTCTCGATAGCACTCATGAAAAAGAGCTTCATCAGCGGCATAGAAAATAATAACAGTAGCAGGCCTAAGGAAAGAAAGACCAGATTGAAGAATGCGATGCGCTTTTTTTCGCTATCAAAATGATCCTTAGTAACTAATCCGTAAATAGTCCATCGGGAATTATCAGAGCCACCAGTGGTTATAAAATCGGTACAGAATAAACGATAGTCAATAGAAGCTAACTGAACTTTGGTACCGGCCTCGTATACTCGGGGAGTTTCGTATCGCTCAGGAGTTCTTGATTCCAGGTTATGGCGGGCATAGCGTCCCTCCTGGTCGCTGCCTTTGTTTAGTTCCGTATACAGTTTAGCGGGTACCCGGAGAATTTCTCCGGGAAGGTCCTGATAAATTAAGGTGCTATCCTGGTAAACGATGTAGCCATCAAAGCTATCCAGTATTTTAAGTGGAGAGAAGAAGGTGTTAAAAGGAGTTGATAAGTAATTCCCAAACTGAATCATCCCTTTTTGTTGGCTCTTTTCTTTACTCATCTGGATGTTCTGATTCAGGACATCCTTCAGGCTGGCCAATTCTCTGTCCAAGGAATCAATCGAGCGGTTAATAGTTGATAACCGGTTATTCTGCTCGAGATCAGAACTGTTTCTGTTCTGTTGAAGTGATCTTCGCTGTTCTACCAGTGTCTTTTTCTGATTTTGTAGGGTGTTGGTGGCAGCTACTTTTTCGGCATTAATCTGCTGATCGATATTCTTTCGGTAGACACCGTATTTCTCCTGAAAGTTCTCTCCAACCCGGTCCAATGCTCTTACTCTCTGAGCAATGAGTTTACTTTCTTTCTTGGGTAAAAACGCCAGAAAGTAGTAGCCAAACAGTGCTGTAAGCAGAAACATAGTAGCACTGATGATGTAGGTGCGACGAGATACGGCTGGACGCAGTTTCATAGGAATAGGTTGATAGTTATTAGTTAGTAAGATTAGCCGCTAGGAAGTAACCTATTTGATGACTACAATTAGTCAGGCATCTTACTCAGAAGAACTAGTTAGCTAACTATTTGCCGATGTATCTTTGCAGTTGTTAAGCCTGTGGTATGCTAAGGAGATTGAAATGATCTAGGGAGAAAGCAAAAACCTACCTGAGCTGATAGTCAGGCAATTACCATATGACACTAAAAATAATTTATAAAAAAGGTATGCATGCATACCTTTTTTGGTTTAAATACGTATATTTGTTATGCATAACGAGTATATTATGAATCTTTTTTGTATATTATAATTATATAAAGATAATATATAATAAAAATGGAAACACTAACAAAAAAACAGGCGATCAACGGAGGCGAGTTTTTGGTAAAGGAAACCGAAGCGCAAGATATCTTTACTCCCGAAGAGTTTAGTGAAGAACAGCGGATGATGGCGGATGCCACCCAGGATTTTATTGAGAAGGAGATCTTTCCCCACGTAGAGCGCATGGATAGCATGGAGCCAGGTTTCATGCCGTCTTTGCTAGATAAAGCTGGTGAGTTGGGGCTACTGGGAATTGCCATTCCGGAAGAATACGGTGGACTAGGTATGGATTTTAATACCTCCATGCTCATCGCTGATGTGATTGGTTCAGCCGGCTCGTTTTCTACAGCCTACGGAGCCCATACCGGAATCGGTACGCTGCCTATTCTGTACTACGGCACCGAAGAACAAAAACAAAAGTATCTTCTCAAGTTAGCCTCGGGCGAGTGGAAAGCCTGCTACTGCCTTACTGAACCAGATGCCGGATCAGATGCTAACTCCGGAAAGACTAAAGCGGTACTTTCAGAAGACGGAACCCACTATAAGATCACCGGACAAAAAATGTGGATCTCCAACGCTGGCTTTGCTGACCTGTTTATTGTGTTTGCCCGTATTGAGGACGATAAGTATTTAACCTCCTTCATTGTAGAAAAATCGTTTGGAGGTATTACTATGAACGAAGAGGAGAAGAAGCTAGGTATTAAAGGTTCTTCTACCCGTCAGGTGTTCTTTAACGACACCGAGGTGCCAGTAGAAAATATGCTATCTGATCGGGGAAATGGATTCAAGATTGCCGTTAATATTCTGAACATTGGCCGGATTAAGTTGGGCGCCGGGGTTATCGGTGGTTGCAAGCACGTCATTTCCGATTCAATTAACTACGCAAATGAGCGAAAGCAATTTGGCCAGTCGATCTCCAACTTTGGAGCTATCAAGCAGAAGATTGCCAACATGGCTACCCGAGTGTACGCTACTGAGTCGGCTTCCTACCGTGCTGGTCAGGATATTGATGACCGAATTGCCGCGTTGATCGAGGACGGAATGCCGGAAAGCGAAGCCAAGCTGAAAGGAGTAGAGCAATTTGCTATTGAGTGCGCTATCATGAAAGTGCACGGCTCAGAGGTACTGGATTACTGCGTAGATGAAGGCGTACAGATTTATGGTGGGATGGGCTTCTCAGCCGATGCACCCATGGAGCGAGCTTACCGTGATGCGCGAATTTCCCGTATTTACGAGGGCACCAACGAAATTAACCGGATGTTACTGGTGGGTATGGCCATCAAACGAGCCATGAAAGGAGAGTTGAATCTGATGGGGCCCGCAATGGCGGTGGCCAAGGAACTAACCTCGGTGCCTGACTTTGGTGCCAAAAGCTTCGACGGTGCTTTTGCCAAAGAAAAAGAAGTGCTGAAAAATCTGAAAAAATCGGTACTGATGGTAGCCGGAAAAGCTGCTCAGGACTTTGGAATGAAGCTAGACCATGAGCAGGAGATTTTGATGAACGTAGCCGATATGATGATTGAAATCTACGCCGCTGAATCAACGCTGTTGCGTACCGAAAAGATGATTGATATCAGAGGGGAAGAAGCGGCTCGCCAGCACATCAATATGGCTAAGCTCTATCTCTACGAAGCAGTAGAGAAAATCAACGCTAGCGGAAAAGAAGCCATTATCTCTTTTGCTAAAGGTGATGAGCAGAAAGTAATGCTAATGGGACTGAAGCGATTTACCAAGATGGATCCTTACAATGTGAAGGAGCTACGCCGGGAGATTGCCGATTATCTCATTGAGAAAAACGAATATGCATTTTAGATTTTAGGGTAAATGATTGAGAAAGGCCAATCCGCTTCGGGTTGGCTTTTTTATTGTTAAAGGCAAACGTATCTTTACTGTGCAATTTGCAGTACTTATGAAGGAGGTATTTCTTGACTACCTGACGAATTTTTCAGCGTTTACTCCCGAGCAGAGAGAGCAATTAGCTCACATTTTAATCGAGAAAAATATCCCAAAAAAAACTATTCTGATTGGCGCAGGAACAGTAGCCAATAGCTTTTTTTTGTCATCAAAGGAGCGTTTCGTTCGTACCTGCTTAAAGAAGGGGAGGATTTTACCGACTATTTTTTCTTCGAGAATAGCTTTGCCTCTGACTACGCGTCATTATACGGGCAGAAACCATCTTCACTCTATTTAGAATCTTTGGAAGATTCTCAGGTAGTACAAATTCGCCGAAATGACTTATTGAGCCTAGCCCAACAGGACCAGTTATTTGAAACCTTCGGGAGAGTGCAGGCCGAAATGGCTTTCGTAGAAATAGAAGAACGCATGCGGCTACTACACCACGAATCGCTGGAAGCTCGCTTTCGGTGGATGATACGTAAATTTCCGCAGGTATTTCAGCGAGTACCGCAGTACTACATTGCCTCCTACTTAGGCGTGAAACCCGAAAGCCTTAGTCGTATAAAAAAGACTATCGGCACCTCACACTGAACTTCTTAACATAGGTCAATGACCACCCAGATGGGCTTTCTTACTTTTGTTTCGAACCTTTAAAAACCGAAACACGATGGAAGACATAATTCGCGCTACCCGCCAAGACAAAGACCGGATGGTTGACATTTTATCTCGTGCCTTCAAGCACGACCCTCACGTACAATGGTTCGTTGGCTCAGGAAAAAGCCGTGCCCGACGCCTCAAAACGTTGATGGAATTTGCCTTTGAAAAAGGAATCGCTGATCAGGAAATCTATCTGACAACAGATAAAAACGCTGTTGCTATTTGGCGCAACCCCGTTCAGGCAGGCAAAATGACCGTGCATTTGCTACTGATATACGTCCGCTTCATCTGGGTGATGGGGATAACAAAAATACGGGCTATTATCCAACTGGAACAGGCAATAGTTATTCGCTATCCTAAAAACCAACCTTTTCTTTATCTATGGTTTCTGGGGGTTGCCCCCGAGCACCAAGGTGAAGGATTAAGCTCACAGTTGCTAAAACCTAAATTATCCAGTGCTGATAAAATTCAACATTCAACCTATCTGGAAACCACTAATCCGGTCAATCTGGCAATTTACGCCCGGCGGGGATTTGAGGTATACGACGAAATGGTGTTGGACGCCCAGGCCGGAACCACTATTTACTTCATGCGACGAGCACATCAAATTCCTGTTGTTCTCGCCTGACGAATACCTCAGACTATTTTTTAACCAAAATCTAAACAAGATGAATTATCACATCCGATACCTCGGAGTGGCTTTACTAGCGATTAGCTTAATCACGCTGGGTGTAGGCTTAATCCGTAAACAGTCACCCCAAAAAGTATCATCTTACTAAATCAAAAATCATGACCTCATCAACCAACTATCGTAAAATACGCACTTTTCAGCGTATGTACGCCATTAACATTATTGGGGCGGGTATTCCCGGCTTTCTGATCGTATTTTTTCCGGACTTTGCCGAGCAGCATGTGCTATGGCCCGGGCAAGATCGGGCAGTGATGGCAATTGTGGGAAGTATCTGGCTAGCCATCGGCATTGCTTCTCTTCTCGGAATATACCGCCCGCTACGGTTTCTGGGCATTTTTGTCGTGCAACTGATCTATAAATTAATCTGGCTTACTAGCTCCGCCCTACCCAACATCGTAGCAGGTAACACCAATCCGGCTATGTGGATCATTATTGGAATCTTTGTACTATTGATTATCGAATTTGTTCTAGTCGTCAGAAAAGAAGATTTTCAGGTAGTGATTAGTGAGGCCCAGTGACGACTGATTTTGCTATGATCGTGTGATTGGCTGCTAGCTTAAAAAAAGTGTATCCTTACTCATGAGAGATGATTGTCAGAGTAAAAATTACTTAGGAAAGATTAATTGGTATCATCTTTCGTATCATCGTAGTATTAATTGTTGATACAATGAAACCTACCTTGTTATTTTATTGTCTTAGTCTATTGTTGGTTATCTCTTCTTGTCAAGAGGAAGAAACCCTTATTGATGAATCCCAGACTGAGCAAGCGAAGTTTTATACTAACTTTACTTTAGGCGACTCCACTTACTCAGTTACGAATCTTACGCACGAGATAGGAATGGCTGATGAAAGTTTGATTTGTGCTAGCAATCATCGTAATGGCGAAACTTCAGAAGAGAAATACTTTACAGGATTGCGTCACTTAATTTTATATCCGACTCAAATTGATCACCCAATTTCTTCATTGAGTTTCGGTATAAGCAAAAAAGTATATTTGGACGAATTAAATGCGGAAGACAGTATGAGCTACATCAAGAATATAATCTATTCTGATGATTTTGGTTTTCCAATCATCCCAACTGGATTCTTTACCGAGTACAACCTTGAAGAGAATATTTTTATTGCAGATCGAGACGTAAAAGCAGAGGCTTATCTACAATTCAGAACGAAAGATGACATACTCTATCAATCTACGTCCGTAATTCCTAACGAGCGCCACAGTGATTCGTACTTCGAGATAGATAGCATTATTGAAAGTAGTGAAGTTAAAGACATTGAACACTACTATATTATTCAGGGAAGGTTCAGAGTGGATATGTTCGTAGAGCACTACAGTACAGATTCAGAAATAGTTGAGGGAGAGTTTCGCTGGCCTGTTTGGCATATCTCAGACGATGAGACACAAGGCCTTTGCCAATAACTGAAATGGATTCTTCGCGATAGATCGAAAAGAAAAACCTTCTTTAGGGAAGAAGGTTTTCTTGGCTAAAACAGGTGTATGAATAAACAATTTGTGTTATGTACTTATATATACCACTTGTCGGAAAAAGGTGACCCCCTTTCTGAAAAAAAAATAAAAAATTTTTAAAAGTACCATTTCTCGCGTTTCTAGGCGTTTTTTTTAGTCGTACTCGAGAAAAATTAAATGGTTTTAGTTTCTTTACTCTCATGATAAGAGTTCTTTTTGTGTGTTTGGGCAACATTTGCCGCTCACCCATGGCTGAGTCGATTTTTGATGGATTAGTGGAAAGGGCGGGCCTCGTGGGAAAGATTGAAACTGACTCAGCGGGCACTTCCAACTATCACATTGGCGAACTGCCTGACCCCCGTACGCTTGAAATTGTGGCTAAATACGGCCTAGAAAGCAACAGCCGGGGACGTCAGCTTACCAAAGCTGATTTTGATCAGTTCGATTATATCATCGTCATGGACCAGAGTAATTTTGCCGATAGTAAACGATTGATGACAGCAGATTCTTCTCAGGCAAAACTTTTCCTAATGCGTGATTTTGACGATCAACCTACCGAAAAAGATGTACCTGACCCGTACTGGAGTGGTAAGGATGGATTTGAACAGATTTACCAGATTTTGCTTCGTTCTTGTCAGAATTTCCTCACCTATCTTCAGCAACAGCATCCGGAATTACATCCTTAGTCCTCCGATAGACTTGACTCCGAATAAAGCCCTGGTAGAAAGTGCTACCATGGGTTGACCGCCAACCAAATCGACCAAAAACATCTGCAAAATCGGGAAGAGGTTGAATAGCTATTCCAGCGGTGAGGTGAAAAAAGTAGTACATCAGTGATAATAGGGGCTTCTGCCAAATTCTTTGCCTAGGATGTTCGCTGAGATGAAAATCGCTAAATAACCAAATCGCTTCATCAGTCAGGTGTTTTGAGATACGGTTTACCAAAGTCAATAAATCAGACCCCGAATACATGTCCAAAAGAAAATTGGTAATAGCCACATCGTACTTACTGGAGAAAGGAATCTGCTGTTCGGTGCCGTAGATGAAAGTGATCGATGGTATCGGGGTATTAGGGTGTTGTCGCTGGAAACGTAGGACGGTATTCTGAGCCTTCAGTAGCATATTGGCTGAAGCTTCAATATAGGTGATATGTCGTGAATGGGAAGAGAGGAACAAATCAGGAAGCAACCAGCCCGTGCCGCCGCCCAGAAACAAAACGTTAGAACCATCTGGAATTTGGGATAGATAATACCTCTGCGCTTGCTGGATTCGGCCAAAAAAGGCGAAATAGCTTAGCAAATCATAAACCGAAGCGATTCTATCGTACGAAAAACAGCTCTTCATAGTAATGAGAGATAGAACAGCAGTGGAATAATAAAAATACCATCGCCCACCCAGCGGTAGCGTTCATTCCGACTAAAAAACTGCGGTTGGAATAATATTGCAAATAAAATAGCGGTCATGATCAGAATAATAAATTGAGCATATACCCACTGCGGATTAGGTGGTAGCCATATCATGCTGTTAGCTGAAAGTGATAACACGATAAGAAGGCTAGTTAATGCAATGACTCGGGCTTTCTTCTTTCCGTATTGAGTGGCTAAGGATTGAGCAAAGTCTAGCTCATCGCTATTGTACTCAAACCAGGCAAAAAGAGCCAGATTGGCGAGCGCCAGCCCAGAATACTGCGCAAACAATAAAAATAGCTCGAGCGGATAGTTGGATAATTGGGCTAAGGTAGATAGAAAGATGCCGGTGGTGTACAGTAGGGCGGCAGTCACTTCCTTGGGAAGATACCGTTTGAGTCGGGTAAACTGAAAAATTAGAAAATAGACAGCTACCCCAATCAGAAGCAGAATTCCCGAACGCAAGATAGCTTGAGGTAGATAAAACAGACTGATTACGCCAAGAAGTGACATTAAACCGAAGACTTTGAGCATAGTCTGAAAATGCTGCTGATGAAAGCGATGGCGATCCGTATGCGGGATGTGGTTTATCCGATAAGCATCCCAGAGATGATCGGCGGTGTAGATCAGCCACACCGCTATACCCAAAGTAACAAAAACCGTTACTGAAATTGGGGCACCAACGACGGTGGCAACGAACCAACTGCTAACGCAAGCACCTACTGCTACATCCAGACTTAATATTCTAGCTACCCTAAGCACTTCGGAAAAGTACAACATATTCGCAGATGGCTCAATGTTACCCTTAGCATCTACCAGAAAAAATTCCCAAATGCAGTCAGAAGCGTTCGGGAATTTTTTGCAATCAGGATCAAAAAAAACTCTAGTAATTACGAATCTTTAGGATCTAGCAATTGCTCAATGCGTTTTTGTACGTCCTGAAGGTGGTACCGTGACATGGTATCCTGCTGCTGGGCCAAACCCGATCGTACATCTCTTTGCAGATTAGTGAGAGTAGCTCGAGTAACCGCTTTGATGTCGGATTGATCGTACTGTTCATCTTCTAACTCCATCAGCGATTTCATTTTATCCAGATACGCCCGTTGTAAATTTCGGCGGTACGGATCAATAGCCTGTCCGTTTGAAAGCTCTGTCCAAATACCACTGCGTGTATCGTCGTACAAATCTATCAAGGTATAAGTATCTTGATCGGAAGTAGCCTCAGCTTCAACTAGTCGGTTGAGGCGGTCGGCTTCAAATAACCGATTCAGAGTGGTTTCCTGAAATGAGCGAACGCGCTCCAGGGTACCCACTCCTTCAAAGCGTTGGGTAATATCAGGCATAATGAGCCACTGGGGAGTTTGAAATACCTGCTCATTCAAGAAGTTCACCGCAGCTTCCTGCTTCTCCTTTGGCACCGGATTGAAAACAATTCCTTCTTCATCGTAGGTCTTGCGGTATTCGTATACTCCCCCTACATTGGTGGCTACGTGCCGCATGTAGCGGTTAAGTTGAGTCACTACCTGGCCGTAGAGTTCTTCCAGATTATCGTAGTTTTCGCCGTCCTTGGCTGACCACTCCATCAGTTGGGGGAGAATACGTTTGAGGTTGGCAATACCGTACTCGCTGGCTTTTACCGCATCATCTCCCAAATCTTCGGTCTGGGAGGTAGGGTCCTGCGGATTACCTCGCTGTTGCCCGTAACGGTAAAGTGGGTCATCAGCTCGTTCTTTAATCCAACCGTTTAGTATCAGGCGCTCATCTTCGGCAGTCTCAGCATCCAATAGCGGTTGGTAACCGTAGATAATTGACCAATAGTCGTAGGGGCCAACTAGCGGACGTAAGCCCACGTTACCATCTTCGGGTTGGGCTACGTAGTTAAAGCGGGCGTAGTCCATGATGGATGGAGCTGTTCCCATTTTTTGAGTGAAAGCGGGTGAGCGTAGCGAATCTACCGGATAGGCAACACTAGAACCCATATTGTGAGGTAGCCCCAACGTATGGCCCACCTCATGGGCGGCTACAAAGCGGATCAGTTCGCCCATGACTTCATCTCTGAAGTTTACTCCTCGGGCTTCAGGATTGATAGCTGCTGTTTGGATTAAGAACCAGTTGCGTAGCAGGTTCATCACATTATGGTACCAGAGAATATCACTCTCCAGAATTTCGCCGGTGCGAGGGTCATGTACGTGCGGGCCCTGGGCATTCTGAATATCGGTAGTAATGTAGCGGATAACTGAGTAGCGTACATCTTCCGGACTCCAGTCAGGATCTTCCTCGGGGGTAGGGGGCTCTTTGGCAATAATGGCGTTTTTAAAACCGGCTGCTTCAAAAGCTGGTTGCCAATCTTCTATTCCCTGCTTAATATAGTCTCGCCATTTTCGGGGAGTGGCCGGGTCAACATAGTACACAATGGGCTTGATCGGTTCCACCAGTTCACCCCGTCGGAAGGCGGCGGTATCGCTGGGCTCTAGTCGCCAACGGGTAATGTAACGGCGCTTGGCGGCTCGCTGTTCGTCCAGACTGTAGTCGATTTGTTCAATCGAGAAATAACCTACCCGGGCATCGTAGAGGCGAGGCTTCATTGGATCATCGGGTAGCAATACAAACGACTGATTCATACCAATGGAGAGTGTATTGGTGAGAGCGTTATCGGGAAGTTTGTTGCCGTTGTAGGTGAGTACATGCCGCACCTCCACATTCTGAGGAAAGCTGCGGATACCGGTGATTAGGCTACGCTCCTGATCCAGCCCTTTGATTTTAAAGTTTTCGCGTTGCCGGTCGGTGAGCGCACCAATCATGGCAATGTCTTTAGTAAACAGCGAATTCACGTCAATGACGTAGGCGGTAGTATCGGCATTATAAGCCTTGATGTCAAACGCCATAATCACCGGCTCAAAGTTATTGTTGCGTACCGATTGATAAATAGGTTCCTCAAAGCTGGCTACGCTGTTAAAGGAAACCGAACGCAGAAGAATTTTATCATTCATCTTCTGCCAGCGTAATACCTGCTGAGGACGGCTCTTCATACCGGCTCCGCCAAAATTCAAGCCCTTCACGTGACCGGCAATCCGGCTGACCACCAGTATTTCCTGCTCTAGGAGAGAATCGGGTAGCTCAAAGTAGTAGGTGCCCTGTACTTTATGTACCGAGAATAATCCGGTATCGGTTTCCGCTTTCTCGGTAATTATCTCAGAATAAGGTTTAATTGGGGAGTCACTTTTCTTCTCTGAGGTTTCTTCGGTTTGGTCTTTTTTCTTCTTTCTTCGTTGGGCCTGAGTGTCAGGAACGTAGCCCAAGATGGCAATTATCGTAAGGCTGACTAAGAGCCTGGTTAGATTGTTCATAAATGAGAGTTTTTGATAAATTCAATCTGTTGAAAGAATTTCCAACTAGAAACAGCAAGAATTGTTGAACGTATGAAGCTGATGAAACCCGATATCAAGTATAGCCGCAGCTTTGTTCAAGCAGTAGAGGAGTTACGTTTGCGTCAGGAAGATAGCTTTTTTCGAGCTTTTGGCAGACCCCTAACCGTTGATCAGTATATTAAATTAACCGAAAAGCACGCCCAAAAGAAAGATTTGCCTCAAGGATGGGTACCCTACGCCACTTTCTGGCTAGTAGATGAAGATGAATTTATCGGCGAGCTACATTTCCGCTACGTGCTTACCAACTATTTAAGAAACTACGGCGGCCATATCGGGTATACGATTCGGCCCTCAATGCGGAACAAAGGATACGGAAAGCAGCTACTAGCTCTAGCGCTTCCCAAAATTCAGGAACTGGGCTACAGCAAGGTTTTAGTTACCTGCGATGAGACGAATATTGCTTCAAAGAAAATCATTGAAGCCAATGGCGGCGCCTTTCATCAGGCTAATGCCCAAGGAAAGAATATGCCTCAAAAATTACTCTACTGGATTGATCTGAATACTGACTCCTGACGATCTTTCTTGTAGTTATAGTTTAAAAACTGTAACTGTACGTAAAGAAGATTTGTCGAGAATCACGCTTATACACGAAGTACTGACGAAAGTCTTCGGTGAAGGCTTCACTGCCAAACTGGTAAGTATTGAAAATATCACGAATACTCACACTCACTTGGCTTTTGGTAAATTTGCGCTGAAAACTCAAATCAGCGTAGTAACGGGCATCGTCAAAACCTTGAGCCTCCGCTTCGGGGGCTTCGTAATTACCAACCAATTGCATGTTGATGCTCGCCGGCAAAGCAAAACTGCTAGTGAACTTGGCATTCCAGGCGAAAGCTTCGTTAGTAAAGTCTTCGTCAATATTGGTACCGTCAATTACTGCCCGGAAAAAGGAAACACTACCGTTAATATCCCACCATTCGCTAATCTGGCTGGTGGTTATCAGTTCTAAGCCGTAGGTAGTACCACTGGCCAGGTTGGTGGGCATACGGGTAGAAACTCCGTTTTCGTCTACTTCTACTAACCAATCTACCAAGCCATTCACCCGGCGATAAAACAAATTAGAAGTTAAGTCGGTGCGAGGCAACGTTAGCTTGTGACCTACTTCCAGGGATTGGATAAATTCGGGTTGCAGATTAGGATTACCCATACGGATATTCAGGGTATCGGCAATATCTGGGAAAGGATTTAGTCGCCAGGAGTTAGGCCGGTCAATACGTCGGCTGTAAGTAAATTTAAATGAGTTCTGTTCGTTCAGGGTGTAAATAGCATTAGCACTGGGAAAAAGGTTTAGATAACGCTGATCATTTTCCTCCCCGGTGGTAATAAGTTCGGTATCAATGCGGGTGTATTCCAATCGACTACCGGCAGATAGTTGCCAATCTCCAATTTTCTGGCTATAAATACCGTAAGCAGCGTACACTTGTTCTCCGTATAAAAAACGATTGCTCACGTTAGGGTCATTTTCCCATTCTCCCGAATCCGAGTTCAGATTTTCAAACACAAAATCGTTATCGGCGGACCGTATAATTGATTTCGCGCCTACTTCCAATTTGATGTCATTATCAAACGGGCGGGCGTAGTCTATTTGACCCACAGCTACGTGCCGGGTTCCTTCATCGGTAGCTCGCTGCCGAAGTACGGGGATTTCAGTATTATCCAAAGATGTGGTGACAGTATTCTGCATCTCGTTACCTTCGCGGTACGAGTGACTTACTAATACCCGGAAATCCTGGCCCTTACGATCGTACTTACGTTGGTAGGTCAGGGCGTTATCAATGGTAAAATCTTCGCCAGTCTCCCGGTTATCGCGCACGTTATAAAGTAATTGCTCACCTTCAGCAGTCGTTAAGCGGCTCGTAGTAGATTCTCGATCGTCTTCAGTCTCAACCTCAAGCACTCCCTCATAACTCAGCGTACTATTCGGAAAGTAGTAATCCAGACCGTAGTTAAACGTATGGTTTTCTTCAAAACGATCAACAACCCGCTCCTGTAGTAAGGTTTGAGGATTTTCGCCAAAGGTTTCGCGGATTACGGAACTGTTTGCAATCCCCGGAGAACGGCGGTAGTTGTACCCACCGAAGACATTCGTCTTCTCTCCTTGTCGGTTAATCCGGGCTGATCCGTTCACCCGGTAGCGGTTTCCTAACGTCAGCTCTATCTTACCGTGGGTGCCTTTTTGTACTCCTTTCTTGAGTTGAATATTGATAACCCCACCGGTCCCCTCGGCATCGTACTTAGCGTTAGGGTTGGTAACAATATTGATACTCTTAATAGCACTGGCGGGTAGCTGAGACAAGTCGGTGGCCAAAGCTGAGTTGCGTCCGTTAATTAGGATGTTGGGCGAGTTACTACCCCGGATGGTAATTCCGCCGTCCTGACCTACAATGACGGAAGGGGTGTTTCGTAGCACGTCTAGTACGCTACCCCCTAGGTTAGATAGGTTCTGTTCCGGACGGACAACCATTCCTTCCATGGTAGTCTCTACTGGTTTGGAAACTACTTTGCCTTCCACCACAATTTCCTCTAGTTGCTCTACTGAGGGGGTTATCTCAATTTTACCCAGCGAAATATTGTCACTGGTTTCTAAACCTTGTACCCGATAGGCCTCGTAACCCACAAATTTGATCTCTAACTTATATTTTCCTTTAGGAACGTTATTCAGGGTGAATTTCCCATCGGCGTTAGAAATGTTTCCCTGCTGTACGGATTGCTCTCCCTCGGGGTATAGCGCAACATTGGCGAAGGGAACCGGTTCGCCGGTTTCGCCATCGATGATGTTTCCACTAATTTGATGCTGAGCTTGTACTAGATGGGTTAATACTGAAAAAAAGCCAATGGCTAAAAAGTATTTACAGAAGTACATTTTTTACATTTGTTTAACAATCTATACATTTTCTTCAACAACATAATTTACAATTTCTTGTACGGGAGGATTGTTTGGAATGTTATTGATAATAGACGTAAGGCAGCTTTCTATCGACGAATTAGAATGAATACAAAGGTTTAAAGATCATTCTTATGCTAAGGTAAAGTCGAGCAGAATAGGAAATTGTAATCAACCTTTTCTATATTTATCGGCACAGCAACTTAATTTCTATAACCGTGAATAGTTTCAATATCAATCGCCGTCGCTTTCTTCAAACGGCTTCCGCTTCTTTAGCTCTTTCTACCTTAGGTCCTCAGGGACTGGATATGTTATTTCGGGACAAACCCTGGCGAGTAGGACTAATTGGTACCGGCTGGTACGGGAAAAACGATGTGTTTCGGTTGATTCAGGTAGCTCCGGTAGAGGTAGTATCCGTAGCCGACCCCGACCAGCGACTGCTAGAAGAAGCAGCCAAATTAATCAGTCAGCGACAGAAATCGGGTAATACCCCTCGTACCTATTCCAACTACCGGGAAATGCTAGCCGAAAAGGATTTAGATATTGTGCTGATCGGCTCGCCCGACCACTGGCACGCACTACAGGCCATTGATGCAATGAGGGCTGGCGCCCACGTATATCTACAAAAACCTATTAGTGTGGATGTATTGGAGGGTGAAGCGGTAGTAGCGGCGGCTAAAAAATACAAGAAAGTAGTTCAAATAGGCACCCAGCGCCGAAGCACGCCCCATCTAATTGATGCTAAAAAGCAGGTGGTGGATGAAGGCGTACTGGGTAAGATCTCTCACGTAGAGATGTGCTGCTATTTCCATATGCGGGCTAAC
>CAKZYJ010000486.1 GCA_937884755.1 uncultured Flammeovirgaceae bacterium | reverse complement strand
TAGCCTCCTACCTACGGATAGATTCTACCAACTTCAGTAAACTGATGAACCGGGTGCATATATAAACGGGGAGAAATAAGTGCGAATTTTATCAGATACAAAACTGCTCTTTAATAATATGTATTTGCATTTTACTAGTATCTTTAAGTAGTTTCTAAGCTTACATCCGGAAAAATAGCTAAAGTTTATAGAGCAACAAATTGACCATACTAATCAGCAAATGGAAACTACCCCACAGAAAGATGAGCAAGTACAGTAGCATTTCTGTTTGATCAGTTCGGTGGTAGGTATTGGATTGGTTACTGCCGCAGCTTTTCTAATTTACCGCAGGATTTTACGGCGTTTGATATTAGCCAACAGTTTGCCTGCTATGTCGGAGTAGTTCCGTTTGACCATAGTTCGGGTAGTAGCATTAAAGGAAAAACCCAGGTCACATTAGCCAACCGAAAGGATGAAAGCTTTACTTAGTAGCTGCGCTGCTGCTGCTATACAGTATGATCCAGAGCTGAAAGTCTACTATCACCGTAAACTCAAAGAAGGAAAAGCTAAACTAACCGTGTTGAATGCGATCAAAACTAAAATTATTAATCGCGTGTTTGCACCAGTCAATCGAGGAACCGAATATGTAGTCATTAAACAATATGGGCAAGCCACTTGGTATCTTTCGTTTTCAAGGGTAAAATTCTGCTTTTGGTATTGAAAATGAAACACCAACCGTAGGGCAGCAGCACAAAGAAGAATCTTGAAAAAATGATAGCGTTTTAACTTGTTTTATCTTAGAATTTCCGGCGGTTTGCTTCGTATTGTAGTGTGGTACCCTTCGAGCATACGTCGGGCAGTAGTATTCGGGATAGCACTAAAACGAGTCATTTAGCCAATAAATGCATAAAAACACTATTAAGTAATTGTGAGCTACCGCTATCCAGTTTGATGAAGAATTGAAAGTCTACTACCGTAGAAAGCTCAGAGATGGAAAACCCAAGACGGTTGCCTTAAATGCGGTTAGAGCTAAAATAATCAACCCTGAGACTGAATACTTAGCTATGAGGCAGATGAGCTAACTCCTCTTCAAAAAGTCGTTTAGGTGCGAAAGCAGCAACATCTTTCTTGATGAGGCCAAAACCTTAAAGTTTTGTACTTATCGGGAAACACCAACCGAAGGGCGATAGTCTACACAAGGATAATCAGGCGATACATCGGATTGAACTGTGATCGTAGAAAAATTATACGCCTACTACCTGTTTTGATCTTAGAATTCCTTTGGAACGATCAATTTCATGAGCTATACTCATCATTCAAGGCGCTACACAAGGGCTGTAAGCAATAGCAGGCAAATTGCTAAATATCAACGTTTGTAACCCGCTCAAACCGCTATGCAGTTTGAGCGGGTACAACCATGTAATCTGCCACTACTCATACAATCTACCGTTAAAACTCCCGCACATCCTGCCTTACCCTCTGAAACTTCTTAGGATGATTAATTAGGTAAAAGTACTTTTCGGCAGTTTGCTGAGGATTGTCCAGAGCTCCATTAGCTTTGTAGTCTTTAAATTTTTGCAGACGGCTGAAATTTTGCTCGTCCGTTTCGCGGATGTCGGTTTGCATTTGGGTATCCACAATACCGGGGGCTACTGAGTACACTCGAAAATTCTCTACATTTTGCTTTTCCAGTTCCAACGCGGCTACTTCCGAGAGCATGTCCAAAGCGGCTTTAGAAGCGCAGTAGCCCGACCAACCATCAACCGGATACTGAGATACTCCCGACGAAATATTGATAATAATCCGTTCGGCTTCTTCTGCTTCATAAGCCCGAATAAAGTGGTTCATCAGAATAGCCGGGGCAGTGATGTTCAGGGAGAAAAGCTGATCAATCTTTTCGTCCGCAATCGAGCCAAAGTACTTTACATCACCCAACGTTCCGGCGTTGTTAATCAATACAATTCTCTTGGCATCGGTGAGTTGCGTAAAAACAGGATCAATTAATTTTCCGAGGTCACTTACCTGAGCCAGATCAATGTTGTGATGAGTGTACCGCTCATGATCGATGCTTTGCTGGCGGGAAAAGCCGATCACCTGAGCGTTTTCTACCTGCAACGCTCGTTCGGCCAAAGCCTGGCCAATGCCTCTGCTGGTTCCGGTAATAAAATAATAATTCAAAATTGATAGGTGAAAGTTGACAATGGATAATTGGAAACGACGTCTGCGACTATCTGATCTCCGCCAGAACCGAAGTCCCGCTTGAAAAACTCTATGGATCACGGTTTTCTAAACTCCCTGCCCCATGCTCCCAACTCCTGGCTCCTAGTCTTTCGGGGCAGCGTCCTGGATTTCGGTATCTTGCTCTACTACGATGACGATGTCTTCTTTGAATTTTTGTTCATCGTAATACACGTTATGAAAGGCCAGCATATAGGCCACTCCCATTGCCCAAACCAAGCTACGGGTATATCGCCAAACCACTTTAAAAAAATGCTTCATACCTATAGCTTCTCAATTCAAACTCCTGTCTTCCGTCTATAAAATAAACTGACTCAAATCCTTGTTCTTCACCAAGCTTGATAGGCTCTCTTCCACCATGTCTTTGGTGATCACCAAATGAGCGTTCGGGCCAATTTCGTCGGGAACATCAAACAAGAAATCGTTGAGCAGATGGCTCATGACCGTGTGCAAGCGGCGGGCCCCAATATTCTCAATCTCCGAGTTAATCTGAAAGGCAATATCCGCCAGTGAGTCCAACGCATCGCTTTGGAATTCCAGCGATACATCCTCAGCTTCAAATAGAGCCTGATATTGCTTGGTTAGCGCGTTCTTGGGCTCCTGTAAAATACGGATAAAATCCTCCTTGGTAAGATCATTCAACTCTACCCGGATGGGAAAACGGCCCTGCAACTCGGGGATCAGATCGGATGGTTTGGAAACGTGGAAGGCTCCAGCAGCCACGAACAGAATATGATCGGTATGGATGATTCCGTACTTGGTGTTCACCGCGCTGCCTTCTACAATGGGTAATAGGTCGCGCTGTACGCCTTCTCGGCTTACATCAGGGCCGCCCTTACGATCGGAACCAGTAGCCACCTTATCAATCTCGTCGATAAAAATGATACCGGTGTTCTCGGCTTTCTTAATGGCCTCTTCCTTCACCTCGTCCATATCAATCAACTTAGCGGCTTCTTCTTCCAGTAGAATACGTTTGGCATCGCCAATGCTCACCTTGCGCTTTTTATTTTTCTTAGGCATCATGTTGCCGATCATCTCCTGCAGGTTCATCAGTGAGCTCTCGTCTACCATACCCCCTCCAATCATGCCAATACCCGGATTACTAGCCTGTCGGATATTAATCTCAATCTTACGGTCGTCTAATTCGCCATTGCGAATTTTTTCCCGGAAGCGCTCGCGGGTACGCTGGTTCAGTTCTTCATCCGAACTAGGTTCGGCGCTAGTTTCAAAACCGACCGTAGATGGCTGGCTGCGGGCAGGAGTATTTTTGATGGGGGGAATCAGCGCGTCCAGGATAATCTCCTCCACTATTTCAGCAGCCTTCTCCTTCACTTCTTCTTGCTTTCGCTCTTTTACCAGATTCACTGATTGCTCAACTAGATCGCGTACCATGCTCTCCACATCGCGGCCCACGTAGCCTACTTCGGTAAATTTGGAGGCTTCTACTTTGGTAAAAGGCGCATCCGCCAGATTGGCCAGCCGACGGGCAATCTCAGTCTTACCCACACCGGTAGCCCCAATCATCAGAATATTATTGGGAATAATTTCATTTTGCATATCGCTGGGCACGTGCATCCGCCGCCAGCGGTTCCTGAGGGCAATGGCTACGTTCTTTTTAGCATCGTCTTGCCCGATAATATATTTATCTAATTCGGCTACAATCTGACGAGGGGTCAGATACTGCTTATCTTCTAACATGAGGTGAATTATTGATTATGATTATTACGAATTGATTTGTAAAAACCTCGGAGCTACTTTATAAGACGAATATACAACAGTATTTATGCTATAATGATTTAAAAAATAGTTGTTCTAGGTCTAGCGACAACCCAAACTGATTGTAAGCCCCGGTAGCGTGCAGAACGGCCCGGCTAAAATCAACCCGGAACCGATTAGTTCGGAACATCAATCCGTACGTGAGTCCGGCCCCGCCCGCAGTTTGTTGTAATTGTAACGTACTTCGAGTTAAATGGTTGTAGCCAACCCGCAACTGAAAACTGGAACTTAACAACAGTTCAGTACCAAACGAAAGGTGCCGTAATATCCGTCCCCCTATTCCCAATGTCTGGTCGTTTTGCTCCCAATAGTCGTAGCCGTCAATCAGCCGGTTGACGGTTACATGAAAGCGGAAAGGCATATAGCGGGGCTTAACCGATACCCCAATTTTCACGTCGGTAGGTAACTGCCGTATTCCCACGGCCAGTTCATCGCGCAACAGAAAGCCGAAATTGCTGATTACCAGGGCCACGGTTAAGTCCTGGGTCGGATGACGGAAAACTCCGGATATATCCGCCAACAATCCCGAGGCCGAATAACCGGCGATATTGCTATTGACCCACTTCAGGTTACCTCCCAACTGAAAGGGACGCATCTGGTGACTATAGTTCAGCACTACCGCAAAATCCTGAGCCGAGAAATCTCCGGTAGGTAGTCCGGCCGCATCAAAGCCTTCTAATGAGCCATAGTCCAAATATTGTAGACCGAAACCAAAAGTGCCTACCCCCGCCCGATGGTAAGAGTAACCCAAAGATACTTGGGCAATATCGGCGTAGTAAGGTGTATAGTGTAGCGACACTTGTTGGTCCAAATCGGCCTGATTCAGCGCAGGATTAAGCATAAACTGGGTAGCTTCCTGCACCCGGCTAGAGTCATAGCCTACGGCTACCTGATGCCTACCAAGAGCGGTGATCTGCGCTACCGGGCTAATCTCCAGAAACTCAAATATCCGCTGGCCACCCACTTGGGCCATACCACTAATAGCTACCCCAAGCCACCCCACAGCTACTCCCAGAAGAAAAATAATTTGTTGCATTTGGCCCGAAAATGACGCAAGTTAGCTATCATCTAATAATCACCAAGTAACAACGCTGCCGCAGCGACTCCCGTATCTTGCAGTATGAAATTTGGTAAACTAGCCGATATTTCTCGAGTAAACTTCTCCTTGCCTCCCGATCATCCGGCGAGCCTGGCCTGGCTTGAGAAAAAATCATCGTCAATATCGCCCAAAGTTTTTATCGGTTCGGCCCGCTGGGGTGAACGGGACTTGATTGGAAAAATTTATCCGCCTAAAACTCCAGCTAAAGAGTACCTATTGCACTACTCTCGTCACTTCTCTACCATTGAACTGAACAGCACTCACTACCAGCTACCTAGTGTAGCTCAGGTGAATCAGTGGGCAGAAAAGGCCGATGATGAATTTTCGTTTTGTCCTAAAATGCCGCAGTCCATTAGCCATCAGGCCGATTTTGGGGAGGGAATCTACGCTACCGAACAGCTAATTCCTGCCCTTCGGGCATTCGGTTCTCAACTAGGTCTACCTTTTCTTCAGCTTCCGCCTACGTTTCACCCGCAAAAGGGAAAGTCACTATTTAGCTACCTGGAAAAGTGGCCTCAAGATATTCCACTGGCCATTGAGTTTCGTCACCCCGACTGGTTTAGCCAACACCGGATTCGCGACCGGGCTTTCCAACTACTGGAAGAGTTGAACATCAGCCCGGTAATTACCGATACGGCTGGAAGGCGGGATGTCATTCATATGCGTCTTACCAATAGCCGAGTCATGGTTCGCTTTGTCGGGAACCGCTTGCACCATACCGACTACCTGCGTATTGATACCTGGGTGCAACGCCTGAAAAAATGGCTAGCCCTCGGACTACAGGAGGTGTACTTCATCGTTCATCAGCCCGAAGAAGCGCTGTGTGTAGATCTAGCTATTTATCTGGTTCGACAGCTTAATCAGGAGTGTGGTTTGCGATTGAGTGCTCCACAACCCTTAAGCATTGGGCAGCAACAGGAACTGTTTTAATTTTTCGCGAAAGGCTTGACTTATAACGACGAGCAGTACAAACCGTTATTAGATTTGGTTGTACTTAATTACATTGTCGCTATGAGAACACGCACTACCACCTACCTACTAAGCTTATTATTCATTCTGGCCATTTTCTCCTGCCAAAGCCGAGAGACTTTAGAAGTTACCGCTACCGCCTACAATTCAGTAGAGAGTCAAACCAAAAAAGGTTCTCCTAATATTGCTGCCTGGGGCGACAAACTTGAACCCGGAATGAAAGTCATCGCCGTATCCCGCGACTTACTGCATGAGTACGGGCTAGACCATAACTCCAAAGTAAAAATTAAAGGACTACCGGGCACTTACCGAGTGCTAGATAAGATGAACAAGCGCTGGAAGAAGCGCATTGACATCTACATGGGCACCGATGTACAAAAGGCCCGCGAATGGGGTAAACAACAGGTAGAAATCTCCTGGATAGCCGAAAACTAGCTAAACCGGGAAACGGTACCTTCGACCGTAAAGGTTTTCAACGTATCTAAAGTACGTGAATAACTGGTAGTTTAACTCTACTCCGTAATCTTCCGAGTAATCGTAGTTAATGATGTTCTGAAAAGGTGAACCACCTCCGAATCGGCCCACCTTCTCATTCCAGGATGCTACGTATTGTCGATTCTTTTGCTCGTAGTACTGAGGAGAGTAAAAGCCAACAGGGCGGCCGTTAGTCTGGAACCAGCGCTCAAAATTCTGATCAATAATCAGCAGTTCATACTCTTCCTCATCTTGGGGCTGAACAATGTTGGGTTGGGTTCGGTCTCGGGAACTAGTAGCGTTATAAGTTGGTCCGCAAGCGACTGCCAGTAGCAAAATCGCCAGCATATACATTATCGTTTTCATGGTATTTATTCTTTTGTGTAGTATTATTCTATATAGATAACTATTTAGGGCCTAAAAAGATTGTCTTGTTACTTACCTTTACCGACTAGCGATAACTCACAACATGATCAAGTACTTCTTACCTATTTTTTGCCTGCCGATAATTTTTCAGTTAGCCCACGCACAAAGTAGTCTGGACTCTTCCTACGTTCGAACCGAGACCCTGGACGAAATCACTGTAATTGGTTACGATACTGAACAGAAGCTACTGGAGACGCCCGTAGCCGTAGCTGTACTACCCTCCCAAGAGATTGGGGCCTACGATGAAACTTCGTTGGTGCCGGCCATGAATACCCTACCGGGAGTGCGAATGGAACAGCGGTCACCAGGAAGCTACCGTATTGCAGTGCGCGGCAGTGCCCTTCGCGCTCCCTTTGGAGTAAGAAATATTAAAGTCTACTGGAACGATATTCCCTTCACTGACCCCAGTGGAAGTACTTCTTTCAATTTGCTGGATGTGAGCAACTTCGGTACAGTAGAGGTGATAAAAGGCCCAGCTGGAAGCGTGTACGGTGCCGGCACCGGCGGCGTGGTAAATATCCGCAGCATGCCCCGCCACGAAAATGGTAGCCGAGTAGAGGCCGGAGCTACCGTTGGTTCGTTTGGCTTACAGCGTTACACCGCTTCGGTAGAACAGGCATCGGAGCAAAGCCAGTGGGCCATTCGCTACGCCCATCAGCAGGCCGATGGCTACCGTGACCATTCGGCAATGGAAAGAGATATGCTGGAGCTGAGAGGAGAGTTTGCTACTTCCGATCAGCACACGCTGTCAGCCAGCTTCCTGTATTCCGATCTGTTCTATCAGATTCCGGGTGGGTTAACGCTAGAGCAGTTTCAGGAAAATCCGCGTCAGGCCCGCCCGGGTAACCGCTTTGTGATGGGCAGCGAAGAATCCAATGCTAGCATCAATCAGCAGTACGTTTTGTTGGGCCTTACCAACGAATACTCCTGGAACGAAAAGCTAAAGAACCAAACTACCATCTACGGCAACTTCAGCTTCTTTGAGAACCCCTTCAATTTTGACTATAAGCGAGACAGCCGACAGGGTGGTGGCGGACGTACTCGCTTTTACTACGATCAAACATTGGGTGCAGTGGAAGCTCAATACACCGTGGGGGCAGAATTTCAAACTGCTACCAACTTAGCCCGCAACTTCGGTAACGATATGGGGCAACCCGATACGCTGAATTTTGACGATGAACTGCGTACCCAGCAGGCTATCTTCTTCGCTAAGGCCGATTTTTCCTTACCTAACGGATTTTTCGTGACGGCCGGACTCAGCCACAACCGGCTTAACTACGATATTTACCGGCTAGTGGATGTGGCCCTCGATAGCACCTACCAAAACGAAAAGTCCTTTGATCCGGTCTGGATTCCGCATCTGGGAGTAACCAAGCAGTTGACTGATCAATTAGCCCTTCGCGGCGATGTAAGCCTAGGGTTCTCTCCCCCAACCATTGAAGAAGTTAGAACCAACGAAGGTAGTATCAATTTAGGATTGCAACCCGAGCGAGGAATAAACTATGAGCTAGGTTTGCGAGGTTTGGTCTGGAATAACCGACTCCAATTAGACGCTTCAGCCTTTTACTTTCAGCTAAGTGAAACCATTGTGCAACAGCAGTCGGACCGGGGAACGGTGCTATATGCGAATACGGGCAGCACTAATCAGACTGGGTTTGAACTGGGATTAACCTGGTTTGCTATTCAAAATCCAGATCAGTCTATCAGTTCGCTGGAAGTACAGTCGTCTTATACTTACCATAACTTCACGTTCGATTCCTACCAAAAAGGTGATGAAGACTTTTCCGGAAACCAGCTTACCGGGGTAGCTCCGAATATTTGGGTCACCGCCCTGCGATTGCAAACTCGTTTTGGCTTGTACGCTAATCTAACTCACAATTTCACTGATCAAATCCCATTAGATGATGCTAACACGGTATACGCTGACTCCTACAACCTGGTGCAAGCGAAAATTGGAATTAGAAAAGCTATGAATCAACACTGGCAATTGGAAATTTTTGGTGGAGTAGATAATCTGCTGGATGAAGTCTACAGCTTGGGCAACGATATTAATGCGTTTGGTGGTCGTTACTACCAACCTGCCCCTACCCGAAATTTCTATCTCGGATTGAAGATCGGAAGAAGGAATAGTTAATTAGTAAGTCTGTTCTTCCTGGAAGATTTCTAAAATCTACCCCGTAACGTAACAAAGATGTTTCTGCCAGGAGCACTAA
This sequence comes from uncultured Flammeovirgaceae bacterium, assembly GCA_937884755.1. Taxonomy (GTDB): domain Bacteria; phylum Bacteroidota; class Bacteroidia; order Cytophagales; family Cyclobacteriaceae; genus Tunicatimonas. The sequence continues at coordinate 12,759 of CAKZYJ010000486.1, read as the reverse complement.
TACCCGATGAGTAGGGTCGGTAGTGCTTATCCAGGATATTCTCAATGCCCGCCTGTAAGGCGATTTCCGGGATAATATCGTAAGAGCCAATCAGATTGAGCGTATACCAAGCCAGCGCACCCTCTTCAGTATACAGAAACGGTTTATTCTGCTCCGAGGGAGCCAAATCTTCCCAGGCTACCGGCCCATTGTACCGGACAAAAAATTCTGCTCGCCACTTGGCTCTCTGATAAGTAAGTGAGGTACGGCCAAACCAGGGAGTAACGTGCTGGAGGGGCACATCCTCTTCGGTATCACGTCCGGTGTTATTGGCAAAAGTAGCTCGTAGTTTCCACCAGGATGATAGGACACCTTGCAGTTGGAAACTGTAGCCCCAGATGTAAGCACTACCCGCATTGGTAATAGCCTGCACATTGCTTAATACTCCATCGTATACAATACTATCTTGCCCGTCAAACGTAAAGTCCCGGCGCACCATGGCATTCCTTAATAACGAACCGTAAAGCACTCCGTTCAACCACCAATTATCCGAAAAGCGAAACGTAGCTCCCATTTCGGCATTGTAGGAGTACTCGGGCGCTAAATCAGGATTGGGAACCACCACGTTACCTGGTTCAGAATCGAAGACCTTTCCTACATCATCAACGTTGGGGGCTCTAAAGCCAGTAGAAGCTACCCAGTTGAGTTGCCAGCGCTCAGTAGGACGATAGGTAACTCCAGTGCTCCCGCTCAAGGCACCATTTCCCAGATTAATTCGGTCAAACGGGAAATCAAAGAAGCTTTTATCGTCAAAGTTAGCCGTAAGCCAGACATAACTATATCGCAATCCGGTAGTCAGGGTAGTTTGAGCATTAGGATTCCATTTGTAGCTAGCGTACAGGGCAGCACTTTGGTAGCGGCTACCTCCGTCAGGGTAACGGGTGCTGGTTGGTTGTCTTTCTCCGGTTTCAATGTCCTCCCGGAATGCAGAAGACTGCACATCATTAAAGACGTACTCTCCCCCGTAAAAAAGCTGATGGGCAGCACCCCAAACGGTCTCTTTCCACTGCCGGTCAGCATCAAAGTTAAGCGTCCACACATCTACTGCCTCAGTCCGGCTCCGCAGCAGGTTGCGCTGAAACCTTCGGTCGTTTCGGCTCTCTTCAACCTGTTGATAGCCTACGGTAAGCTTAGCCTCATCGTACCAGCGATTAGCGTTATACAGCGTTCCTTTCAGGTAGTGCATCATCCATTGTTGGGGACCGTAGTACCACTCCGCGTTTTCCAGTACACCGTTTTCATCCTCTACAATCAGCCGGTCGTAACGAGGAATATTAGAAGTAGTGCTAAACAGAAAGCCATAAGTGACATCCGCCCATTCGGTAGGCCGGTAGCGTAGCTTTTGCATTAAGTTTAGCTGCTGGTACCCGGAAGGCAGTTGTACATCTACATCTGGATTTTGCACAATGGTATCTTGTCCCGCCCCTTGAGTAACGTACTGAAAGCGTTTACCAAAGTCAGGATAATCGTCGGGGCGGTGGCTTCCAGATCGCAGATCACCAAAATCGCTGTAGGTAACACTGGTCAGCGAACTCCATCGCTCACCAGATAGGTCTAGCCGGGCGTGTCCCGTCTTCTCGTTCATAGCACTACTGTAGCGTACAAATGCTTCTGCATTAGTTTCTAAGCCCCCCGATATGCTGTAAGCGGGCTGGAACGTATGAAAATCCATTACTCCGCCCAAAGCATCACTGCCGTAGATAACCGAACTTGGGCCAAACACCACCTCAGCCTCACCTACAAGTGCCGGGTCAATACTAATCACATTTTGTAAATTCCCGCTCCGGTAGATAGCATTGTTCATCCGAATACCATCCACCACAATTAGTACTGAGTTAGCGGCAAATCCTCGAATCATCGGACTTCCGCCCCCTAATTGACTGCGTTGCACAAACACTTCTCCGGTTTGCTCCAGGGCATCAGCCGCCGTTCCCGGATTCCGAAACCGAATATCCTGGGGGGGAATGGCAGCAATTTGTTGGGGAACCTCCTCCGGTTTTTGCTCCCACCGATTTACCAGCACTACCGCTTCTTCTAATTGAACAATATTTTCTTCTAGTACCATCGTCCAGTCACTTGAAGCTAACGTAGACAGTGCAATTTTATCAGGTTGATAGGCGGGATGTTGGAAGTATATTGTATCACTTTTTTGGAACCGCTGGGAGTCAACAATTCCATCTCTATTAGTCTGAGAAAAAGTAGTTTGATCGTCACCTAAGACAATTACTTCTGCAATCGGTTGTAATTTTTGATCAACAACTTGAATATTTTGGCAAAAAACTGGACGCGAGAAGCCAAAAAACGCTAAAAAAACAATACATCGCACTTTCATTGCGTTACAAAATTAGTTACCTTCGCCGTAATTCATTGATCGGATCGCAAAAAACTTGTTTGAAACCGAAACTTTTCGCAAAAACACAAGTGTAATATTATAGATTTAATTGTATAGCTTATTCGAGAAAATATTTACTTTTTCACATTGTACTTGTGATTTCAATATTCAGAGCATGATTGCTCTTTTTAAAGTTACATTTTAGCTCGTTGTTTCAGGTTTTACATCTTTAGTTTTAGCCATTAAATGCCGCTTAAGTTTCTTACTGCTCTTCTGTCATTTTTTCTTCTTACCCCTATCCTTAGTATCGCTGAGGATAACCCACAAAAGACTCTTGTTGCTACCCGTATCACTACCCCTCCTAAAATTGATGGTGTTCTAGATGAAGAGGTTTGGGTAAAGACTCGCTGCTCGGCCATGAACTTTGTTCAACGTGCCCCTAACCCCGGGGGTGCTCCTTCCGTGCCCACTGAGGTAAAAATACTTTACGATAACCATTCGGTATATATTGGGGCTTATTTGTACGATGTTGCTGCCGATAGCATTATGCGGGAATTTACCAAGCGTGACGACTTTGGTTTTTCGGATGTATTTGGAGTATACTTTGATACCTACGATGACGATATCAATGCTTTTGAATTCTCGGTTTCGGCAGCCGGAGTGCAAATTGACCGCCGCTGGACGGCCATGGGCCGGGATGAAAGCTGGAACGCTGCCTGGCTTAGTGAAGTTACCATAGATGAAACCAACTGGTACGTAGAAATAGAGATTCCGTTTTCCGCCCTTCGTTTCCCTAAAACACCCATACAGGAGTGGGGCGTCAACTTCCGTCGTTCTATTCAGCGGAACAACGAACGCAACTACTGGAATGAGATTGATCCGCAAATGAACGGCTTCGTGAACCAGTTTGGTCGCATGGCAGGTATCAACAACGTAAAATCGCCGGTGCGCCTTTCTATCTCTCCGTACATATCTACCTACTACGATACTTACTCCGGTGACGGGAATAATCCGGCTTCAGCCAATACCCGCTTCAATGGCGGTATGGATTTACGCTACGGAATCAACGATGCCTTTACCCTGGACATGATTCTAGTCCCTGACTTCGGGCAGGTAGTTTCGGATAATCAGGTACTGAACCTCACTCCCTTTGAAGTAGAATTTGACGAAAATCGCCAATTCTTTAAAGAAGGTACGGAGCTTTTCAACAAAGGCGATTTCTTCTACTCACGTCGGGTAGGTGGAAGACCGCTACTTTATGGCGATGTAGATGATCAGATATCCAATACAGAGGAAATTATATACAATCCGCAGGAAAGTAGTCTCATTAATGCTACTAAGTTATCGGGCCGTACTGCCAGCGGCTTCGGGATGGGAGTATTTAACGCTATGACCAGTTCTACCTACGCTCGCGTTCGGGATACTGAGACGGGCAGTGTACGGGAAGTGCTTACCGATCCATTTACTAACTACAACGTATTAGCCTTTGACCAAAGTCTTCCTAACAACTCTTATGTCAGCCTAATTAATACCAATGTACTTCGTCAGGGTAATTACTACGATGCTAATCTTACCGGTACTGCTTTCCGTATCGCTAATAAGGGCAATCAATACGCCGTTTTTGGTCGGGGGGCAGTCTCGCAGAAGTACGGTCTGGCTGATGGGGACGAGTTCGGGTTTATGTCTTCAGCTACCTTAGCCAAAGTAGGTGGAAATCTACGAGCGTCGGTTACCAACTATATTGAGAGTGACACTTACGATCCTAATGACTTAGGATTTTTACGTGCTAATAACGAGGTACGCACTTCAGCCAATATCGGCTACAATATCTACCAACCCTTTTGGAACCTACTTAACCTTTACACTGATCTCGATTTTCGTTACCAGCGATTATACGAACCTTCCGTTTTTACGCAGTTTAATGTAGCCGCCTCTGTTCGGGGTACATTCCGTAACTATTTATCGATGAGTTAGCGCTATGAGTCGGCTCCGGTACAGCGCTACGACTACTTTGAACCCCGGGTGGAAGGGCGCTATGTGGTGGAACCTTCCTACCACAACTTTGGCGTTTCTATGCGCACTGATAGCCGAAATCAGCTTTCGCTAGGTGGCTACGTAGGCTACACTGATTTTGATTTTGAAGGGCAAGAAGGCTTATATCTGAGCTTCAATCCTCGGTTCCGTGTAAATAATAAACTGAGTTTTTCAACTAGTCTAGTGTATCAGGCCCGAGCCAATGATGTTGGGTTCGCTGAGAAAGAGAAAATGGACGACGATTATCTCGTTACTTTTGGACGACGGGACATCAACACCATTAGCAATATCTTCCGCACTAAGTATACTTTTAACAATCGCATGGATCTATCTCTTCGGATGCGCCACTATTGGTCGGAAGCGGATTATCAAGAATTCTACACCTTAGGCGATAAAGGTGACCTACTCGATAGCGACTACGACGGAAACGAAAACCGTAACTACAATACCTTTGACGTAGACATGGTGTACACCTACGCCTTTGCTCCCGCTAGCGAGATAAGCATCGTTTGGAAAAATAATATTGTCCGCGATGAGGACGTGCTACAGGACGGTTATATTACCAATTTGGAGAACACGTTTACTTCACCTCAAAGTAATAGTGTTTCAGTACGTCTGCTGTATTTTATTGATTACTCCATGATGATGAAGCGTATTCGCCGCAACCATATGTAGTCTTGAATCACCTACTCAACTACCCTTTTTTACTCTTATTCTACTACTTCCTTTTAGTTCATCTCTCTGTCTTCGCCCAGCGCCCATCGGTACGCGATATGGGGTTGGAGATTGGTGTAGTTCCTCCGGGACCTAAAAACGCTATTGTAGATGTGGCTGGCGTAGGTGTAGGACATACTACACTCATTATGGGTGATAGCATCCGAACGGGAGTTACAGCTATCCTTCCCCATTCAGGCAACCTCTTTCGGGAAAAAGTACCGTCAGCTATTTACGTGGGCAATGGTTTTGGTAAGCTGGCCGGCTCAACCCAAGTAACTGAACTAGGTACATTAGAGACACCAATTGTACTTACCAATACCTTGAGTGTAGCCACTGGCATTCAAGCTCTTATCACATATACACTTCAAAATCCAGAAAATGCTGATATTCGGTCGGTGAACGCGGTTGTAGGTGAAACTAACGATGGCTTCCTCAATGATATTCAGGGACGCCACGTGCAAGAGGCCGATGTTCTCAGTGCTATTGCCCAGGCTACTACCGATAGTGTAATACAAGGCAATGTGGGGGCTGGTACGGGTACTATTTGTTTTGGGTTTAAGGGAGGTATTGGTACTTCATCGCGTAAGTTACCTGAGCAGTTTGGTGGATACACTGTCGGGGTACTGGTACAAACCAATTTTGGAGGCGACTTGCTAATTAAGGGGGTTCCGGTTGGGGTAGCATTAAATCCGTACTGGAAAGAGCAATTTCAGCAAGATTCCGATGGCTCCTGTATGATCGTAGTGGCTACTGATGCTCCGTTGGATTCCCGTAACCTAAACCGCCTAGCTAAACGAGCGATCTTTGGCTTAGCTCGCACGGGCGGAGTTGCATCCAACGGAAGTGGTGATTATGTAATCGCATTTTCAACGGCCCAGTCGGTACGCACAGTTCCATCAGATACTTTACTGCAAAAACAGGAAGTGATAATCAATCAAGAGATGACGCCGCTTTTCTGGGCGGTGATTGAAGCCACTGAAGAGGCAATTCTTAACTCAATGTTTTTAGCTGAAACAATGAGGGGAAAAAATGGGCGAGAAATCAAAGCAATTCCTCTAGACGAGGTGAGGCAATTGATGAAAGCGCACGGCTACCTGCGTTAGAGAGCATCGCCCATCAGCATATTAACCAGCCCTAGTATTTTACCTTGCGCTTCCTGAAACTTAGGCATCAGTTCATAATACTCTTTTTCTAGCAGCATCTCCTCAGTCTCCTCCATACACTCTTTTACAAAGATGGCATAAAGGGCTAATCGCTTCACGTATCCGGCATTATCATAGAAATATGACCTTATCTGAGAATTGACTTTAAATAAGCTACTCTGATCGTTGTTGAGATGTTTATGAAAAGCCAACTGAAATCCGTCACAATTATGCACAAACCGAAAATCAGTAAAAAACTTCTCTTGTGGCAACACCGATCTGAACTCGTTATAGAACCTCTCAGCGATTTCTGGCACTCTCATTAATTCAGGATAACGATACATTATGTCTTATTTATTGTTATATAAGTACAATATTATATTAGATAAATCATAAATACTCTACCATTCTATTTTCCTTTGTACAATAATAGTTTCTAGCGTCTAAAGGTAAAAATTAATCGTATTTATCACCAATGCAAAATATGTTACTTAGCTGGTATTCTCAAATTTTCTTCGCTGTTCTAGCAAAAACGCGTTTTTATAGTGAAAATATGTTTCCAAATCATACTTTTTCTTGCCTATCTACTCTCCTTGTTGAACGACTTCCCTATTAATCATTCGTATTTTTCTAAAAATTACACCAGCAGATCGCCCCTAATCTGATAACTATTCACCCAAGTTGCTTGTATACCCACCCAAAACTTAAGAGTTTCATGTCCGTTTGTTTCATCAAAAGCACCCATTCCTATGTCTACCCAATCAAATTCTTCTTCCGATCTAAAGCGAATTACTACTCACCAACTACAAGCGATGAAAAACCGTGGTGAGAAGATTGCCATGCTCACCGCTTACGATTTTTCTATGGCTTCCCTAATTGATGGAGCAGGTATTGACATTATATTAGTAGGCGACTCAGCCTCAAATGTAATCGCTGGTCACGAAACTACGCTTCCCATAACGCTAGATCAGATGATCTATCACGCTAGTGCAGTAGTACGGGCAGTAAAACGGGCCTTTGTACTAGTAGATATTCCTTTCGGATACTATCAGGGGAACTCTTCCGAAGCATTGCGCTCAGCTATACGTATTATGAAGGAGTCAGGGGCACACGGGGTAAAGGTGGAGGGTGGAGCAGAGATACAGGAGTCGGTTAAACGAATTATTAGTGCTGGTGTACCGGTGATGGGACATTTGGGACTTACTCCTCAGTCGATTTATAAATTCGGTACTTATACGGTACGAGCTAAGGAAGAGATGGAAGCCGAAAAATTAATCCAAGATGCTTTGCTCCTAGAAGAGTGCGGATGTTTTGGAGTATTATTCGAGAAAATACCGGCTTCACTCGCTGCCGAAGTAACCAATCGGTTATCTGTACCAACGATCGGCATTGGCGCGGGTAGTGGTACCGACGGACAAGTGCTAGTAATGCACGATATGCTGGGAATCACCAAAGATTTTAATCCCCGCTTCCTCCGCCGCTACGCCGATCTGCAAACCACTATTGATCAGGCCGTAAAGGAGTACGTTGCAGATGTGAAATCTGTTAGCTTCCCTAATCAAGACGAGAGCTACTAAATAATTCCTCACATCGTAGACCAATTCCTCAGATAGCGTAATTTTTCGCTACCTAAATCCCTGTGTTTCAGACGAGAAAGTAAGAAATAGCTTTTTTTCCTCTTTTTCGCTACTTCTATTTTCTTTGGCACCAAATTTCTAATAGTTGATAACATAACCAATTATCAACTTTAATTTTTACTACGATGAAGAAAGTATTTTTTGCCATGTTTGCCGCCACTTTCCTATTTAGCCTAACAACTTTTGCTCAGGTGGAAGAGGAGCAAACACAACCCGAAGAAACTGTTACTGCGATGGCCGAGGAAGGAATGCAAATTGAGTTTGCTCAACTTCCTGACGCTGTACAGACTGCTTTTGAAAGCTCTGATTACGCTGCATGGGATGTGATGGACGTACGCGCCATCAACGAAGAGCAGACTGAATCTATCAAGTACAAAATCAAAGTAACAGATGGAACCAGAGAAGAAAGTGTTCTCTACAACGAAGAGGGCGAAGACGTTACCGAAGAGTAACTGATTTTTTCACCTACCATGAAAGCTCCTGAGATGATCAGGAGCTTTTTTTTTGCCACAAAGCTGATAAACTAAAAAGAATAAGGCTACGTTTAGCGGTATAGCCCTATTCAAGAATTACGGCACAAATTCTGGTAAACAGTAGAGGGCTTGCGTATATTTACAAATTTATTGATAAATTAACCGTAGTAACCCATCCATCGCTGATGCCTCGAGTACTAATTATAGACGACGACCCTGCTTTCTGCACACTCCTCCGCAACTTCCTGACTAAAAATAACTACGAAACCCAAGAAGCCTATTCGGCCAAAGAAGGTATTCGCGCAGTATATGATCAGTCCTTTGATATTATTCTGATTGATTACCGACTACCCGACATGGATGGGTTAGAGCTTCTGAAAAATATTAAAAAGCGGTACCTTCACCTCCCGGTCATTATCATGACCAACTACGCCAATATTAAGACAGCCGTAAAGGCTATGCAGTTAGGCGCATTTGAGTATGTCACTAAGCCCATCAACCCGGATGAAATACTACTTTCCATTCGGAATGCCTTAAATGAAAAGAAATCGGAGGCCCCGGCGATACCCCAAGCCCCTACAACAAAAGCAACTACCAAGTTACCATTTGTACAAGGAGTTAGCCAAAGTTCGCAGGAAGTGAAGAAGCATATTGAGTTGGTAGCCCCCACTAATATCTCAGTGATCGTACAGGGTGAAAGTGGTACAGGAAAAGAATACGTCTCGCGTATGATCCATCAAAAGAGCCAGCGAAGTGATAAACCATTTGTGGCGGTAGATTGCGGAGCATTATCGGAGGAGCTTGCGGCTAGCGAATTATTCGGCCACCTAAAAGGCTCTTTTACTGGAGCATTACAAGACAAGGTTGGCCAATTTCAGGCCGCCAACGGAGGAACTCTTTTCCTGGACGAAATCGGTAACCTTTCGTACGAAAACCAGATTAAACTGCTGCGTGCTATTCAGGAACGTACTATTCGCCAGGTAGGAAGTACCAAAGATATCAAGGTAGACGTGCGGCTTATTGTAGCTACCAATGATAATCTGGAACAGGCAGCTAAAGATGGGCGCTTCCGCGATGATTTGTTTCACCGGCTGAATGAATTTCAGATTTCGGTTCCTCCTTTACGGGAGCGGTCTCGGGATATTCCGTTGTTTCTGGATCATTTTCTTCATCAGTCTAACGAAGAGCTAAATAAAAATGTAGGTGGTTTTGCCCCAGAAGTGGTCGAAAAGCTACAGGCCTACTCTTGGCCGGGCAATATCCGGGAGCTAAAGAATGTGGTTCGGAGAGCCGTCTTGCTCACCAGTGGTGATCTGGTAACCTTAGAAGTGCTGCCCACTGAGATCACTTCGCCGGTAACGGCCTCAGTTACTTCCGATTCGATTTCCGTACCAACTACAGACAATCCTGATCTGAAAGCGATTCAGGAAAAAACCGAGAAGGCTCTGATTGAAGAAACGCTAATAAAGGTAAGATACAATAAAACCCAGGCCGCTAAAGTGCTAAACATTGACCGTAAAACGCTGTACAACAAGCTCAAGCGCTACAACTTGGAATAGATTCAGTTATTCACTGAGGTAGTGCTAAGTTCAGCGATTTTCGTATTTACGCCTTGAACTAGTTCTCCGATTTGGTCAATTGCTATCCGTACATTCTCCGCATATTCTTCATTCCAAATCTCTTGCGTTGAAGTTTGTTCTAGGTACTTAAGCTGCTTGGTTAACGGCTCGCTCTGAAGTAACTCTACCTGGGATACTAACTTATGGGAGTAAAAGGAAACATCTTCCAATGACTTTTTCTCTGATGCTAACTGTAGTTGTTGCTTAGACTGCTGAGCCGTTTCCACAAAGGTGTCTAGGTAAGAAAGCAAAGCTTCAGTATCAGATCCGGTAAACTGTATAACCTGTTCTAGTGAGAAGTCAGCAGAAGCATCTGTCACCGATTGAAGCTCCTGATCCTCATATACTTCTTCCTCCTGTGCTACCTTTTCTGGCCAATGTTGGTGTAATAGCTGATCTAGCTGAGTCTGATTGAAAGGTTTTAGTAGGAAATTATCTACCCCAATTTGTTCGTATCGTAGCCGGTCTTCAGTTTGCACGTTGGCAGTAAAAGCGATAATTGGGGTGTTATAGGCAGTTACTAGCGGATTGTTCTTCAACAACTGAATTACCTGAGCACCGTCCATTTCCGGCATGTGCAGATCGCAGAAGATGATATCGAACACTTGGTCCTCGGCAGCAGTTAAGCCTTCCTTTCCTGATAGACAGCAGGTTGTTTTAATGCCCTTAGCCTTTAGGGCCAATTCCAGTAGTGTGCCGTTTAGCGGGTTATCGTCAATCACCAGAGCTTCACCATTAATAAAATCAAAGGATATATCCTCAGTTAGCTCAGGGACAGGCTCAGCAATAGGAACAGCAGAGGGCACATAGCTAATAATTACCCGGAAAATACTTCCGCTCCCCTCTTCACTTTCCACCTCAAACTTTCCTCCCTGCCCCTCAATAAGTCGCTTACAAATAGCCAGTCCTAGTCCAGTACCCCCATATTTGCGCGTAGTAGAAACATCCGATTGGTTAAATGCATCAAAAATAGTGGACTGTTTACTTTTGGAAATTCCTATACCAGTATCTACCACTTCCAGCGTAAGTCGGATCTGCTGGTCGGAGATGGTACACAGCTTAGCGGAAATGAGTACTTCGCCCCGGTGGGTAAATTTTAGTGCATTAGATACGAGATTGTAAAGAATCTGCTTCAGGCGGAATGCATCACCAACTACGTAGCGGTGGTCTTCGCCAATAATATTATAGCGCAAATCCAGATCCTTCTGATTGGCCATTAGTTGCAGGTCATGTTTCACCTCCCGGATGATATGAACTACATCAAATGGTTCACTTTCAAAGTTGATTTTTCCAGCTTCTATTTTTGAGAAGTCGAGAATATCGTTAACCAACGACAGCAGATGTTGTGAGGAACTGTCAAGAGCACGAACGTGCTGTTGTTGTTGGGTATCCAGTTTAGAAAACTTTAGCTGTTCGGTAAACCCTAGAATAGCGGTGAGTGGGGTTCTAATTTCGTGGCTCATGTTGGCCAGGAAATTTTCCTTCACCCTAGCTAAGCGCTCCGCCCGAGATTTAGCGGCTAGCAGCCGGCTTCGATAAAAATCGCTTCGAGTAATATCCGCTAAGATGAGATACACTATAATAATGGTAGATAGGAAAGCAATCACCAAGATAATTGCAATGCGGATAATAGCTTCGTCCATAGCCTGGCGAGCTACTTCTACCCTATCCTGAGAACGATCTTGCTCCTGCTCCTTAAGTTGCCCCACCAAATTATAGATGTTACTCATCACCTGAGCATTATTTTGCAGATAGTTTAGTTCTTGCTGGTCAATGGTATTTTGTTTACGGTCCTGCTCGTTCCGTACCTCCCGTAAAAGTTGCCGTACCGAATCAGGGGCTATAGCGATAGGAGTTGCCGGCTCTTCATCCTCGTAGCTGTTATCAAGAGGTTCATCGTCATTATCATTCCTAAATAGGAAGTTAAGCTTTCGACGAATAAATTTCTCCTTGTCTTTCCTGACTATCACATTCTGACGAGCAGTATCTTCCAGAAAGTGAGGTGAATTTTGTTGGGCAATTATACTTGATACTTCATCTTCCAACTCCGACAATGCCTGATCGTAAAAGTTGAATTCGTCACGCTGCTCTTCAATGGCCAAGAAATCTTCTAGACTAACCAATTTATTTTTTAGCAGGTTTAGTACTGAGTCTAGAGTAGATTCTTCTCTTAGGGTTTCACTTTCCAGAGATTCTATAATCCTTTGTACTTCAGCCACCTGATCACCGTAAGCGTTTAGTTTCTCCGATGAATGGGTCAAAGTATATTCCTGAAGGGTGTTCTCCGTTTTAGTTACGGCAATCAGGATACTATCTATGCGCTTAATTTTAAGATCGGGTTGAGAGATAGTATTGGAAGCCTGCTGTAATTTGGTAAAGCTCTGGTAGGAGATAGTAGTGGCTACTACTAAAGCGGAAAGTACCAGTACGAATCCTATAACAACTTTAGAGCGAAGCGCGAATGTGCGTTTAGAAGCCATTAATCTAATTTATGCAATAGTTTTTGAAAAATACGTACCATCCGCCCAAACAGTTCTGTTTCAAAAAATCAACTAAACCAGACTGAGGAATAATTCCCCACTTTGAGTAAGGTTGTTGCTAAATCCTACGCTAAAATGCTACAGAAAAACTTGGCACAAAATGTAAAATTCTGAATTTCAGTAAGTTGTATTATTTCCAGTCTATTGGCACTTTTTTTACAATAGTTTAAATGCAAGTACAACCTTACTTGAAACAATAAGCGACACCATTCAGATTACCCTTCTC
>CAKZYJ010000485.1 GCA_937884755.1 uncultured Flammeovirgaceae bacterium | reverse complement strand
CGTAGTTGATGAGGTATTACTTCCCCCTACTGAAAGCCTGGTAGATATTGTTGTCGGAAACGAGAACTTCTCAATTCTAGAAGCCGCATTGATTCAAGCTGACTTAGTGGGTGCATTTACCGATGAAGTGAGCTGGACCGTATTTGCTCCCACCAATGATGCTTTCGTTGCTCTTTTGGGTGAACTCGGTTTCGCGAGCCTCGATGATATTCCGAATGAAATTCTCAGTGATGTACTACTATATCACGTGTTGGGTCAGCGGGTTTATTCTACTGATCTTGAAAATGGATTAGAGGCAACAGCATTGAATGATGAGACATTTAGTTTTGATCTATCCGGCGCACCACTCATTATTGATGCAAACGGTCGGGAAATTGAGCTAGATACCGATGCACTGAATATTCAGGCTACCAACGGTGTAATCCACGTAGTTAAGCGAGTACTGCTTCCGCCATTACCGAGCATGTAACAGTACTAGAATAGAGAATTGAGAGAGGCCCGTAGCTATAAGGTAAAAATTAACCTTAAGCCACGGGCCACTTTGTTAGCCAGACGTAGCTAAAACGAATCTAGAAACTACAAGTTATCTAGCTTACTGATCCCACCAGAACCGATCTTGAAGATTGGGGGTAGATGTTGGGATATTCGTCGGATTCAGCAGTCGCTCCTCCTGCGGATAAGGAAGCCGACGAGGAATTTCGCCATTGGTATTAAAAGCGTTAACTCCGTTGGGTACAATTTCCAAGTCTGGATAGCCGGTACGACGGTAGTCGTTCCAGGGAATCAGGCTTTGAGAGTACATAGCGATATACTTTTCGTTGATCAGCACTTCTAGCTTATCAGAGGCGGCTGCCCAGTTTGCATCTAGTTCGGCTTGGTAAGCGGCCGGAACCGGTGAGCCAGTGATCTTAATGAAAGAGGCTGCTACGGCTTCGTCAAGCGCTGCTTTAGCCGCAGCTTCATCAGACGCAGCTTTTTGGAGATGTGATTCAGCTTCAATAAACTTCACTTCTACGTAGCTCATCAGCACTACCGGAGAATTGATACTGGTGTAATAGCCGCTAAACTCAAATTCTGTCTCACCATCTACAAAGAATGGCTTACGCGTATCGTTTTCCGAAAAGGTATTTACGAAGTAATCATCCATCCGCATGTTACCTGAGCGGCTTTGGGTAAACTGATACTGAGGATTAGGTTCGTTGGCTGAAGACCCAAACAGCATTTCGTAATCTTCTAAATTAGACGAAATGGCAGAAGGTAGTAGGGCTAGCGCAGCTTCGTAGGCAGCCGGATCGCGTTTTCCTTGCTGAAAAGTGTAGCGAAGCTTCAGTGAATTAGCCGCCTTAATCCACAAATCGAGGTCGCCCCCGTAAATCAGGTCATCGGCTCCGGGGCTTCCGCCCGCACTTTCATCGGCACTTAGTTTAGCAATTGCATCGTCTAGTAATTGAGGAATAGTATTAGTGTACAACTCCTGTTGCTCGTCATAATTAGGAGTGAAGTTTCCCTCGTCGCCTTCAAAAGCGGTAGAATAAGGAACACTGCCAAAAGCATCGGCAAAGTTTCCAATACCGGTGGCCATGAGCACTTCAGCAACTCCCAGGTAGTGGGGCGCATTTTGCGCTTCAGCTTGTTTAATCACTGAGTTAACCGTATTCAGCGAGTTGTGATACATTCGCTGCCACATACCGTCGGTATCCGCTTCCCGAATAAGGTATCGCCAGTTATCTTCTTGCTGAGCGTTAATACCCCGAAATTGCTGGGTAAGCAGACCGCTGAAGCGAACGATTTCGCCACCGACTACCCAGGAAACCGCAGTTTCACCGGATGGAAGCAAAGCTGCCATAGAAACATCAGTTGGTAAAGCGGGGTCAACATTTATGTCTCCAAACTCGCAGGCACTAACAAATACTGTTAGCGTTATTATCAGCGAGCAGATTCTTATTAAATATTTTTTCATGTCTAGATTATGTTTTGAAGTAGGATGAATTAAAACGTCAGACCAACACTGACTCCGTAGCTCTTGGTATTGGGGTTATTAAAGTAGTCGTAACCCTGCACATTGCTAGAAGCCCCAGTTAGGTTTGTTTCGGGATCAATTCCGGTATAATCGGTGATAAGGAACAGATTACGGGCAATGAAGCCAACGCTGACCCCCCGGAATGGACTACTATCCAGCCACTGCGAAGGAAGATCATAATTTAAACTAAGATCGCGCAGGCGAATCCAGGAACCATCTTCAATAGTTAACTCAGTAAGGTTAACAAAGCCGTAGTTCATGTAGAAGTTAGTACCTCCGTCGGTACCGCCTTTTACTACTTCCATTGTGTTTACCTGTTCAGTAGGCACTACGGTTCCGTCGTCTTGAACTTGCCCTAAAACACCATCAAAAACTACGGTTTCATTTCTATCCAGCGTTTCAGCACCTACCCCAAAGTTGTTTAATACTCCTTTGGTACCATTGTATACATCCCCTCCTCGGCGAATGTCCAGTAAGAATGATAGTCGGAATCCTTTGTAGGAGAATGTGTTGCGGAACCCAAGCAGAAAATCGGGATTAGGATCACCTACGATACCCTCATTCGGATCTTCAAATGGAATACCGTCATCGGGGTTAATTACTACGCGACCCTGATCGTCTCTGAGGAAACGGGTTCCGTAAAAGATTCCGTAAGGTTCACCTTCCGCAATGCGTTGCGTTCCAAAGGGGTCGATAGTGATAAACGGAATGCCTTCGGCTAGCTTCTCTACTTGGTTTCTGATTCGAGTAAAGTTTAGTGTTGCGTCGTAATTGAAAGCTCCACTGCTGATGATGTTGGCGGTTAAAGCAGCTTCTATACCTGAGTTGCGCAACTCAGCTGAATTGACTGCCCGCTGTTGCCAACCACTAGCACTGGGAATATCAATGTTCAGAATAGCATCGGTAGTGGTTGCATCAAAGTAGGTTACATCTAAGCCAACTCGACCGTTAAAGAACTGCAAATCGGCCCCTACCTCAAAAGTTGTGGTGGTTTCTGCTTTTAGTTGATCGTTACCGAGTAAGAAGTTCGGATTAAAGGCATTGATTCCTAAAGCTGGAAAGATAACTCCCTGAGGGTTAGTCCAACCATCGCGCACCCGCGATTGGGAAAAACCATTGTTGGTAACGGCAAAGGGTGCATCGTTACCCACCTGTCCCCACGATGCTCTTAGCTTACCGTAGGAGAATACAGGGTTATCGATGTTGAAGGTGTTGGTAAAATCCCAGCCAATACTTGCTGCCGGATAAAAGAAAGAATTATTGGCTTCCGGTAGGGTAGAAGACCAGTCATTACGCGCACTGAGGTTTAGGAAAAGCTCTTCAGCTATATTTAGCGTAAGTGTACCGAACACTCCGTACAATTTACGACGGGTTACTCCTTCGGAGACGTTTACGGCGGTAGCACTGGCAATATTGAAAAATCCGGGAGAAGCTAAACCTTGTCCGTCAATCCGGTTAATGGACACATCTTTGCTAAAGTAATTATGACCTACAGTAAAGTTTAGTCCGATACTTTCGCTTACATCTTTTTTAATGGTCATTAAGAAGTCAGAGTTGATATCCTTGCTATTAATAGTTTGGTTAATTGCCTGACCCACTTGGACACTGGATGAATTTATATCATTACGGAATAGGCGTTCGTCGCTGTAGGTATCCACCCCAATACGATAGGTGAAGTTTAACCAGGGAAAGGCATCGTACGATAGTTGGCTGTATCCAATAATTCGGTTTACATCATCGGTGGTAAAGTTCTTGTTTACCGTGAAGTAGGGATTATCGTAGATACTTCCTCCGCGATAGGAACGCTGGGAACCATCCTCAAACAGGTAGCCGGCACCATTATCAAAGTTGGGCGAGGTACGAAGTAGACCGAGCATTACGCCGGAAGTGTTAGAACCATTCTGGACCCGCTTACCACCGGAGTTAATGTAGTTAGCCGAGAACGTAACGTTGAAATTTTCAAATATCTCGCTGGAGGTAGCGGCCCTGAAAGTGGTACGATCGAAGAAACTATTGGGCATTACCCCGGTCTGATCCAGGCGACCTACCGAAAAGAAATAGTTGGTCGCTGCCGTACCGCCGGAGATACTTACGTTATGCGTAGCATTATTACCAGTTTGAAAGAAATCTTCAGCATTATTATACGCTCGAGCCACTCGGTTAGTCGCTTGAGGATCACTCGCTGGAACGATTCGTCCAAAGGGGTCCCAAACGGTCTGTTCATCGGTATATCGCAGATCGGCGATCCGAGGGCCCCAACTTCTACTAGTAGTAAATCCATCCATGGCTGGTTCAAATACGGGTACTCCATTTTCTACTCCCCCTTGAGCGAAAGTAGTTTGCAAGTCTGGTAGTTTATTGACCTGATCGATGGTGTAGCCAAAATCATAAGAAATCTTAGGTCGGGTATTTCGTTCCCCTTTCTTGGTGGTGATAACTACCGCGCCATTGGCCGCGCGAATACCGTATAGTACCGTAGCTGCCGGACCTTTAAGTACAGTCAATGATTCAATATCTTCCGGATTAATGTCAATAGCCCGATTAGAGTTAGTTACCCCACCAGAACCTAAGTTCGAGACTGCATCTTCGGGTGAGTCAGCGGTGTTGTAGGTGGAATTATCAATCGGAACCCCATCAATAACGAAGAGTGGGCCGTTACTGCCCTGCACCGATTTATTTCCTCTAATCCGAATCTGGGCTGCTGCACCGGGTGTCCCGGCCGAACTGGTTACCTGTACACCGGCTACTTTTCCGCTTAAGGCGCTCACAAAATTGGTTTCCCGGGCCTGGACAATTTCCTCGGCATCCACATTCTGAATTGAATAGCCCAACTCTCGTTTATTGGCCTCGATACCGGCGGCAGTAACCACTACTTCCGACAACTGACGGGTGTCGGATTCCATAGCGATATCAATAGTTGAGCGTCCGTTCACCGGAACAGTTTCTTGAGCAAAACCAATAAAACTGAATACTAAGATTGGGTTGTCGCTAGTCACCGTGACCCTGTATTCACCATTTAGGTCGGTGATGGTACCATTGGTGGTGCCCCCCTCCAATACATTTACCCCTGGTAAGGGTGTTTGATCATCGACCGAAGTCACCTGACCGGTGACGGTGGTCTGGGCGTAGCTTGCTGTAGCTAAGAAGTAGAGCACCCAACTGAAATAAATAAGTAAATTCTTTCTCATAGGAATAGGTTTTTGGTTAAAAGAAATGATGAAAATTAAGCTGGAAGACCATCGAGAAAATCCGGATGGCGAATGTTAAATTTTCAAATTCTTAAAGGTAGGAGAGATCGATCAGCAAGGTAATCCCCTGATCTTAGGGATTTTAGGGTTTGCTAATCACCAACGAAAATTCGGCGATTCATCGGTATAAACTGAGTATTCACTGAAGGATATGAGGGAACCAAGTTTGTTATATTGTATGGTCTAGGTATAATAATAAAAACCATCCCCCGAATTAAGGGATGAGAGAAAATGAATACAATCGCTTGTTTCTACTGTCTAAATCAAAAATTGGAACTACTTAATTCCAATTTTTGGGCACATTTCCTTCAATATGCAGTTAGCACAACGAGGGTAGCTTCCGCGGCAAACATGCTTTCCAAAGGGCACCAACAGCCGGTTGATCTCTACCCAGTATTCTTTGGGAAGTTTTTCTTCTAAAGCTTCCATCGTTTTCTCGGGAGTTTTGGTTGATACGTAGCCCCAGCGGTTAGTCACCCGGTGTACGTGGATGTCTACTCCAATCCGGGCTTGGCCGGTAGCAATTCCTAGTGCCAGATTGGCGCATTTGGGGCCAACCCCTTTGAACGAAGTTAAAGTTGCAAAATCGGCCGGTAAATCACCGTTGAACTCATTTTCAATCCGTTCGGCAATGGCTTTAATCTGATAGGATTTTCCTTCATGATAGGTAGAGTCGGAAATCAGTTCGTTTATTTCTTCAGGTGAAAGTTTAGCCATAGCGGCTGAAGTACGCGCTTTGGCAAATAATCTGATAGAAGTAGGTACTGTTACTTCGTCGTAAGTACGGATCGAGATGATACAGGCAATCAATTGCTCAAACAAGGAGGTGAAGCCCTGATCGTAAAGATCAAACAGGGCGGCTTTGGGTAAGTCTTTTGCCACTGCCTGCAATCGCTTCACCGCGGCATGAATATCAAATTCCGTAGACATATTCTTAGAAGAAGACATCCGTCGCTTTGTTTAAAACCACTTTCAGAAAAACGCTTAATCTTACCAAGATTTCAAATTTCCTTATATTTTGTCACTACAAACACCTAACTGATTCCTATGAGTAATCGCTTATTTTTTCTAGCCGTATTCTTGCTGTCACTTTTTTGCCAACCACTACTAGCGCAGTGGTTGCCGAACCATGATTTTCTTACCGAGAAATATGACCAACTTCATGCTTCCCCTACGCAGGAGAAATTTAGAAAAATAGCCCCTATGCCCACTGGGGTGGTCTACATCCAGCATCCAGGCGAGGGCGAAGAAGAAATTCGCTGGCACTTTCGCACCATGAAAGAACTGGGCTATAACTCCCTAAAGGGAATATACCCGATTAGTGGCTGGACGGTAGAGCAAATCCAGCTACTGGCGTTAGAAGAGGGAATCATTCCTTGGTGGTATGGGCAAGGTGGCTGGGAAGAGATTACCGATGAGTTGCTGAACAAGTTAAAGATTGATACCGATCTGCCCATTGCTGAAATTCGGGAGCACCCCAAGATGGTGGAGCACCAGCATAATCTGCTGAAAGACCGGGTAGAGCGCACCATTATTTATCTGGAAGAAACTGGTGAAAAACGTGCCTTGCAAAGTAGCTTCCGAGCGCATGATCCTACCATTGGTGCTCGCGGATTGGATTTGACCGAAGAAGGCAAAAAACTGTTCATAAAGTGGGCCGAAGAGCAATACGAGACTGTTGAACAGCTTAACGAAGCTTACAATGTTCATCATGCCAATCTGAAACCCGCTGGAGGCACCGTTTTTCAGTCTTGGGACGATTTTGCCGAGCGCTGGGAGCAGTCCAACCATCGCGAACTACGGATTAAGCGAGACATTCTGCGCTTTAAAGCCGATCACGCCCTGAACAATATTCAAGAGGTGACTAAAAAGTATCAGGAGTTTTATCCCCATGCACCGTTTAGGGCCGGGGGGGAGCTAGGTCTATTCCTACCCCAATCATGGTATGGAGTGGACCTAGAGGGTATTGCTGAGGTGATGAAGGACGGCGGAACTCTTTACCCTTCAATGCACTTTTCTTGGCACTACGGCCAAGTCGATAACGAGCTGGTTCGCCCCTTCTATATGCAAGCTTCATTTATGGCCGATCTGTTTAAAGGGGGGTGGTCAGCGGCTTGGGAGAGCACTGGCGGACCTCAACAGTTTGATGGCGAAAAGACTAGTGACGAAAAAGGCTTTTACGTAGACGAAGGCACTATTACCCAGTTTTATCTTACCCAGCTAGCTTCGGGCTTCCGGGGATTTGGTATCTGGTGCTGGAGCATCCGTAGTGCCGGAAAAGAAGGAGGGGAATACAGTTTGTTAGATAGGAATAATCAGGTAACGCCCCGCGCCCGGAAACTAGGACAGATCGGAAAGGCGCTTAACCGATACCGTGATGAGCTGTGGCAAGCTCGCAAAGAACCGTTGGTAGGCGTGCTGTACAACTGGGATAACGAAGGCATTTGGGCTGCCATGTCGGTCCGTCAGCGAGATGCTTTCCGCATGCAACCCATTGAAGCCCGAGTGGGAGTGAGCCGAACGCTAATTAATGCTAATGTTCCTTTTGAGTACATAACGGCTAGCGATCTGCGGAACGGTTTATCTCCTCGTTATCCAATTATTTACCTACCAGCCCATTTGGCTATTAATCGTGATTTGCTGGATGTTCTGTATGAATACGTTCAGCAGGGTGGGCGTCTGGTGATGGATATGCCTTCGGGCTGGTACGATGCCTACTCCAAGGTGATGCCCAGTGGTAAAGATTCTAAGCTAGAGCAGATTTTTGGAGTGACGTTAGACGATTATCAGTTTTCCGGCTTTAACCGCAGTTTTAAACTAGACAGCCTGGATATTTACGGTTCTTTTGTGCATATGACCCCGACCACTGCTCAGGTATTAAGCCGCTTCGACCATGGTAAACCGGCTATTACCGAAAATCAAGTAGGAGAGGGTACGGCGGTGATTATCGGCTATGATGCTTCGCTAATGACTTTCAAACCGGGAAATATCCTGGCAGAGGAGATGCTGCTTGATTATACTTTAGGCAGCTATACCTCTCCTTACGCTTGCGATGATGCTATTGTCTATCGCCTGACTGCTCCCATTGCCGACCACTACGTATTGGTAAACGATGGCCCTGAAATCCAAGTGCGACTGGACACTAAAGACTTTGTGTATCAATCCGTAGAAGATGCTATCACTGGAGAATCATTAGAGTTAGGCGCTACTATCAAATTACCCGCGCATAATGCCCGTTGGCTGAGATTAGTGAAATGAGTCGAAATATTTAATCTGATATAAGGTCAAGCACAAAGTCTACTGTCATGAAACACCTAAAAAACTTTTTTGAGAATATGGACAATGGTCCAGATAATATATTTACAGGACTCCGTGCCCTTGACAGACTCATATTTGGACTACAAAGAGGATGTTTGTATACTATCGCTGGTAGGCCTTCCATGGGAAAGACTTTCCTTTCATTGAATATTGCTCTAAACGCCTCATCAATGTTTGGCGTACCCACAGCATTCTTTTCTTACGAAATGACATACGAGCAAATAATAATGAGATTAGCTTCTAGAGAAAGTGGGATAGAGCTCGATCGCCTCTTACAAAAAAATCTCAGGGACTATGAGCGAGAACAACTTGTAAATAGAACTAGACATTTAAAAGAGGTCCCACTATTAATACATTCAATTTCAAATATGGATATTAACGAGTTGACTTCTGCGTGTAAGGAATTAAAGAACAATCGCTCTGTAGAACTATTCATAATAGACGATATTCAGAGAGTGACTATAAACGAAGCAAATAGGAAATATGCAGTCAATCGTGAGCAAGAAGTATCTAACAATGTTAGACGGTTAAAATCACTATCTATGGAACTAGATACTCCGATTTTAATCATTTCGCAATTAAACAGGCAGGTTGAGTTACGAGGAGGGGATAAGAGGCCGCAGTTGATTGATCCTAGAGACTCGGGTGCAATAGAAAACGATTCTGACGTTGTAATCTTCATTTATAGACCAGAATATTACGGACTAACAGAAGACGAAGAGGGGCTATCAACCCGTGGTTTAGCAGAACTTATTGTTGCTAAAAATCGGAATGGAGTTCCTGGTAGTGTGAGAGTCAGGTTTGCAGCGGAGTATTCAAGATTTTCGGATTTAGATACTGAAGGTGATTCCTTGTGAAATCTCGAGTTGTTAGATAAATAAGCGGTTCCGGTAAAGGATTATAGCTGAGAAAGTCCCTTATTTTTGTGGCAGGAACTATATACTAACGTAAAGGTCATGAGTACGAAACTGACTCTTACTATTAACAAGGAGACAATAACCAAAGCAAAAAAATATGCGAAGGCAAATAATCAAAGCTTATCCGATATTGTTGAAAGTTATCTGAATTTTCTGACTAAGGAAGACATAGAAGGCAGTAAGGAAGAACTCCAGCCAGTGGTAAAATCCCTAAAAGGCTCGTTTAAAATGCCTAAGAAAGAGATGAATTATCAAGAAGAGTTGCGTAACCGCCGAGAGGAAAAATACCTGTAGCCAAGTGACTTAATGATATTGATGGTCTCTCAAATTGTTGATATATTGAAAGTAGCAGAATGTAGTCTCTGCTATTCGCCCCCTATTAGTGGGTAACAGAGACAGGTTGCATCTATCATTTAGTTGGATGCCATTTTTCTTTCTTGATTGCAAAGAATATCAACCTTGATCACAAACGAAACCATAGAAAGTTTTTTGTATTGTGAGTACAAATCCCATTTAAAATATAATGGGCAAACGGGAAATAAACATCCTTACGAACAGATGTTCATAAATCGGAAAAAAGAGCTTAAAAATAACTTTGCTAGTGAATTATCTTCCCATAAAAGAATAGAAGTTAAAGCCCTCGTTGATTTTGATTTTCAGGCGATTTCAGAAAAAGTATATATAGTTTCAAGCCTCATAAAAGAGTCCGTCTTCCGTATTAATTTCGATTTTATCGAACTGAACAAAAAACTGGGGGAAACTATTATTACTCCTATTTTCCTAATAGGTAAAGAAAAAGTAAATAGAAAAGATAAATTAGTCGCCTGTATATTCGCTTCCGTTTTATCCTCCCATTTAGAGTTTGAAATCAATTCATGTAAACTAGTATATGGAAGTGATCTGAAAAGTACAAAATGTAAAACCACCACCTACAAGGAAGAAACGGATAAACTTCTTTCAAGAATTAAAAAACTTGTGAATGAAAGCACTCCTCCTGCATTCTATTACAAAAAATACTGTAAGACTTGCGAATTCCTTGAAAGGTGTGAGCATGAATTAAAAAACAAAGGGTGTTTGAGTTTGCTTGGGGGGATAAAAGCCAATGACATAAAGCGCTTTAATAACAAGGGCATTTTTACCATTGAACAACTGTCTTTTACTTTTCGACCGCGAAGAAAACGGAAAAGGCCACAGGACTATGTGCGTCCTCACTCTTTCGAATTACAGGCTTTAGCATTGCGTGATAATAAGGTACTTATACATGAAACCCCCAAATTACCTTATAAAGAAAAAGTACAGATTTATTTTGATTTTGAAGGACTTTCAGAACAAGGTTTTTATTACCTGATAGGAGTATTGATAAAAACAGAAAAAACAGAGCAATCTTTTAGTTTTTGGGCTGATCATGAAGAAGATGAAATTAAAATTTTTGAGCAGTTTTTAGATAAGATTTCGAAGTATTCCAGTGCTGCTTATTTCCATTATGGAAGTTATGAAATAACAGCGCTTAAAAAGATGGAAAATCGTTTAGATGAATCTTACAAAGAGATTTTGCTAAGGCTAATGACTCAGAGTTTTGATGTATTCAAGGTAGTTTCTTCCTATGCTTATTTTCCCGTTTATCAGAACTCGTTAAAAAATATTGCTACCTTCTTAAACTTTAGCTGGCAAACTCTAAACGCTGATGGTTTACAAAGTGTCGTATGGCGCAAGGAGTGGGTAAAAAGCGAAAGCCCTGCCATAAAGGAAAAGCTCATTAATTATAATCGCGATGATTGTTATGCCTTACAGAAGATCGCAGAGTTTATCAGAAAGTGGTTAGAACTGAAAGATGCCCAGAATACGAGCATTGAAGGAGTAAATATCGAGAGAAAAGAAGATTTTAGACTCGGCAGAAAGTATACAACTCCGATTGTACTTAATGAAATTAAATATTTAAAGAAGGCATCCTATTTCGATTATCAACGGGAGCACGTTTTTGCACGAGATAGTCTTATTTTGAGAAAAAGTATAAAGAACAAGAAAAGTAAAAAAAGAAATAACTTTAAAGTAAATTCTACAGTCACAATTCATGCCTCGAGTTGTCCAAAATGTGGTGGAAGAACATTGCAAAAAAATAGAGCAATAAGTAAGCAATTAATAGATTTAAAATTTTTCCCATCAGGGGTAAAAAGAAATGTTGTAGAATATCATTCTGGCCAATATAAATGTTCTAATTGTCTTTTTGCTTTCATTCCTGCAACATACATCAATCTGAAGAAAGGAACTGGAAAATATGGTCATGATTTCAAAGTATGGGTGATATACTATTATTTTGAGGAGGGACTAAGTTTCCCTCAGATTAATAAAAATGTCTTCGATATATTTAAAATTAGGTCATCTTCAAACCATATTCCAAGATTTAAAGATTATTTTGCTACCTTTTATTCAGCAACATTTGATGAAATAAAGTCCAAGATTATTAACAGTAATGTTCTTTATGTAGATGAAACACCGGTAACTCTTAAAAAGACAAGTGGCTACATTTGGGTTTTTACCACCTCAGAGGAGGTTATCTCAATTTACAAACCTACTAGAGAAGGTGTTTTTTTGAAGGAATTTTTAGAGGGTTTTTCTGGTGTTTTAGTAACTGATTTTTACTCAGCCTATGACAGCTTGCCTTGCAGGCAACAAAAATGTTTAATACATATTATTAGGGATTTTAATGATGACATGGTTAAACACCCATTCAATGAAGAATATAAAGCACTTGCCAAACAGTTTACATTTCTGTTGCAGCGTGTTGTGAAAACTGTAGATAGATTCGGACTTAAGAAATATCACCTTAAAAAGCATGGAAAGGCGGTAAATAGATTTTTCAATAATGTCCAAAAAGCGAAGTATCAAACAGAAATATCACTTAAATACCAAAAGAGATTACTTCATAACAAAGAAACCCTCTTTGAATTTATCAATCATGATAATGTAGCGTGGAATAATACTAATGCTGAACATGCTATCAAATTACTTTCATTGCACTACAATAAAAACATCACATCCTATGGTGCTTCAAAGCTCCCAGACTATCTTAAAATAATGAGTGTTTATCAAACTTGTAAATTCCAGAATATCAACTTTTTGAAATTTATGCTTTCAAAAGAAAAAAGTATAGATGGATACCTGAAAAAATATACTCATAGTGGTAATAAGCGTAGAGTAAGGGAAACTTAATCTTTCCGCGTTGAGAGCAGTTTTTACTCGACGTTTTTCAATCTTGCATCAATGGGTAATTCCGTAGATTCTACCACTTCTACCTTACCAAAATCTTTGTAGAGTGGGTTGAGAATATAGTTGTATTCAATCCCAATAATAGTAGAGGGTACTTTGATCGCAAAAAAATCTCTATTCGCTGCTTGCTTGGTGAATACTTCAGTGGTCTCAGATGAGTAGGGATATTGATTCCATTTCTTAGGCAGGATTTTGATCGTTTCTATTTCAAATTCATCGGGTATTTCAATCTTGGCAATAAGAATGCTTTTGGGCAATGATGCTTTATTGGCCGAATGCACGTAGTACTCTAACAAAGCCAGCGAAGCATTTTCCGAGCAATACACCGCTCTGGTTCCCACCTTGTTCCATCGGCCACCCACTTTCTCGGCTCCAATACCGGATAGTGTGCTGTCCTTATATTTTAAGTTAGCGACTCGGTATACGTACATTAACTGTACACATTGTATTGAATGCGGGTAATTTCGTTTCCGACCATCTCAAAACCAAAGCTACTATCCAGTAACTCAAACGGCCTCTTGTTCCCCAGAGCGGGGGAAGGGGTCATCAGCCAGGTTTTAAAATCTTCTTTAGAATCAAAAACTTCGTATCCGAGACCGTAGAGTCTGGCTAATTCATATATCCTTTCGGAAGTCTCTTTATCGTAGACCTCTTTTTTTTGCATGCTACTTATAGACGATGGTAAAATAAATTCAAGCTCTTTTTCAGTTGTGCCTAAGCTGCTTAGCAATTGCTTCCACTCACTTTTCTTTACCCCACTTCGGATACGGTTGATCAGTTGGAGCTGATAACCTGGCGCATCTTTGGCATGTTTAACCACCCAGGTCGGCGAAAACTTTGCTATGCTTCCTTTCTTCGTCGGTTTTCTTGTAACTTTCGTTCTCAAACTTTTATTAGTTTTCTTACTTACAGCCCTAGTACTTATAGTTGTATATTTACTATTATACAAACGTAAATTTACAATTGCTATTTTAAAAATCAATCAATTTGAAAGCCTACCTACTCACCAAACACGGTTCCGCCTCATCACTAAAAATAAAAGATATTCCCGAACCACTACCTAAAGCTGGTGAGGTGCGGGTGAAGGTAAAGCGGGTTGGTATCAACTACGCGGAGATTTTATCCCGGCGAGGACAGTACCGCTGGGCACCCAAGCTGCCTTACGTTCTAGGGATGGAAGCTTACGGTGAGATTGATGCGGTGGGCGAGGGAGTTGATCGGCAAATTGGTGAGAAAGTTATCGCTGGCGGCCAGTTCGGCAGCTACGCCGAGAAGATGGTTGTGAAAGATTATATGGCGTTACCCTCCTTAGATCAGTTTTCTCCCGAAGAAAACGCCGCGTTTATCGTCAACTATATGACTGCCTGGGTCGGGTTGATGAAACTGGCTCGTTTGCAATCATCAGATTCCGTGTTAGTGAATGCGGCGGCGGGAGGAGTAGGAACCGCGGCAGTTCAACTTGCCAAGGCAATGGGCTGTAAAGTATTCGGTACTGCCAGTCAGCCCGAAAAGTTACAGTTACTGAAAGAGTTAGGCGTAGATCATCCTATCAATTACCGAGAATTAGATTTTGCTTCGGTGGTTCGGGAGGCTCAGTCGGGTGGGGGAGTAGATGTGGTGTTAGAACTGGTAGGTGGTGAAACATTTCGTAAAAGTCGCGATCTGCTCAATCCGTTCGGTAAGATCATCATTGCTGGTATGGCCGGACTCAAGTGGAGCAAACGCAATCCACTTACCTGGCCCACGTTGCTAAAAAATATTCCGCAAGCTAAAATCTTGCAAATGGCCCAGCGCTCTACCGGCCTACTCGCTACTCACATTGGCTATTTGATTGAACATCAGCAAGTAGTAGAAAAAGAGTGGCAAACCCTAACCAAGTTTGTGAAAGATCACAATATCAAACCGGTGGTATCTCAAGTGTTTCCCTTCGCAGAATTACCTCAAGCCCATGAATATATTGAATCAAGGCAAAGCTACGGGAAAGTGGTGATTTCTCTCGATTAGTGGAGAAACGCGTATTACTACTTACTCACGCTTTGTTACTCGTTGCGTAGAGATTCTACCGGATTCATGGTGGCTGCTCGGGCACTTTGAAGGCCAACCGTAAGTAAGGTAAATGTGATGGTAATGATTCCAGCAATACCTACCATCCACCACGTTAAATGAATACGGTACGCAAAATCTGCCAACCAGTCGGCTGTTAGATAATAGGCAATAGGAACGCTGAAAATGAGGCCAACTCCGGCTAGAAGTAAAAATTCTCGCGACAATAAAAATAGAAGGTGAGGAACGCTGGCGCCTAGTACTTTTCTGATGCCAATCTCCTTGAATCTTCTCACCGAAGAGAAGGCCGAAAGACCGATAAGGCCGAAGCAGGCAATAGTGATGGAGATAAGCGTGAATACCCTAATCAATTTTGCGAAGCGGATTTCATTGTCGTACATATCACCCATCTGCTCATCCTGAAAGTAAAAGTCAAAGTTTTTGTCAGGAAATACACCTTGCCAGGCAGTTTCTAACTGGGTAATAGCTTCTTGAAGATGAGCGGTTTGGTACCTAATACTCAAAAGCGAGTAATTTCTACTTCCGTAAACTAACGCTACTGGTTTGATCTCTTCGTGCAGTGAAAGTGTATGAAAATCCTTGACTACACCGATAATGGTGGATTCCGCTCCATTAAGTTTAATTCTTTTTCCAAGGGCCTCCTCTGGGCTAGCAAAGGCCAGTCGCTCAATCAGGGTTTCATTCACCACGTAACCCCGTACAGTATCCTGGTCAAGGGCTGTAATAGAAGTTTTTCCTGCTAATACATCAAGATTCATGGCATCTACAAAGTCATTATCAACCATGATGTACTCTACGTTGAACCGTTCTTCTTCCTGGATTCCGGCATCCACTGAGGTAAGCCCGGTTGTACTGTTATTACCTGACATAGGAGCACTGGACGACAAGCTGGCTAATTCAACAAAGGGAAACTGCTGAATACTATTCTTCAAGGATTCTACTTTTTCACTTGGTTCGTTGCCGTGAATGTCTACAACAAGAAGTGACTCTTGGTCAAAACCCAGATCTGTATTCTGGAAAAGTTCAAGCTGACTAGCAATGATAATAGCCCCAATAGCGAGAGCTTGGGAGGCTGTCAGTTGAAAAGTGATTAGCACTCGACGTAGCGATAAACCTTTGAAAGAGTTTGCTGCCTTTCGGACGCGAATTACATCAAGCGGCCGAAATTTAGATAACACCAGAGCCGGATACACCCCGATGGCCACAGTAATGAAGAGTAGTAAGCTCGCCAGAAACGTCAGCAGATCAGGAGTGAACGTAAATTCGTTTCCGATATTTAGATTGGTCAGTTCGCTAAAGTACGTAAAGGAAAGTTGAGCGAGCAGGATACCAAAACCTAGAGCGAATATGGCGAGGAGTAGCGATTCGGTCATGAACTGAGCAATGATATGCTTCTTCGAGCTGCCTAATATCTTCCGCATCCCCACTTCCTTAGCTCGGGTAATAGCTTTAGCAGTTGCGAGGTTAACGAAGTTAATACACGCTACTACAATCATAAACAAACCAATCAGTCCGAGCGTCCACAGGTAAGTAGTGCTGGTAGTGTAGTTGTCCGCGCCAAACCGCCCATCAAAGTGAATAGCAGATAGTGGTTGCAGAGCCATAGACACAAAATCTTCCCCCCAAGCAGTTTCCATATACTTGGCATTAAACCGATCTAACGCAGGTTGTAAGCTTTCGGCGGCCATTTTCGGAGGAAGCTGAACAAAAGTGGTTGTGCTATGAACACCGCCAAACGATTCGCTGGCAACTCGATCAAATGTAGCGTAGGACACCAACTGTTCAAAAGGATAGTTAGTGTTAGGTGGTGGATCTTGAATCACCGCCCTTACTTCTACGTTGGTGCCATTGCTGAGGGTAGTTGTTTTCCCTATAGCTTCTTCTGCGCCTCCGAATACTTTCTCGGCAAGAGATTGGGTAAGCACCGTTTGATCAACCTCGTTTAGTGTAGCAGTGGGATCACCAATAATCCACTGTGAAGCATCATTATAGTAATCAAACAACTGAATAAAGGCGGGGGCACAGAAAAGAATATCAGACTCAAACAGCTGATCTTCAATAGAAATAGCGTGGTTTTGAGACGTGTGGATGGAAACAACCCGCTCAAACCCCGGAAAATCATTCCGGAGAGCTTCCGCCATCGGGTCGGGAGTATTCCCTACGTACATGGTGAATGTAGGGTAGTAGTAGTTGTTGGTTACTCTATAAATTTGCTTACTGTTTTGATGGTGCGTATCAAAGCTAAACTCGTAGCGCACAGTCAGGAAAATGATAACCGAACAGAGAATACCCAGAGTGAGTCCTATAACATTCAATAGACTACTTCCCCACTGGTGGCGAAGGTTTCTCCGGGTAGTATTTAGGGTGCTAGCAAATAACGACATACAACAGCTGGTAAAAAAATAAGAAGACCTAGCAGAGGTAACCAACCGTTATGCCAAACTATTAATTAGTTGATTATGAATAGATTGAAATGAGTTACTTGCGTTTTCATGTTAGATACTGTACAAAAATGAACAGTTGTTGCCCGAGAATGAACAGGTTAGTATTTCACTTCAAATTAAATACACCAAAGTAGACTTTTACGGAGGGTACAGAGCGCGAGTCTCATCTAAACATATAATCTATCTTATCTGTCAGAAGTAAACCGTTGCTCCAGATCATTCAGCTTTCTTTCTAATAAGGCAACCCGCTCTTCCAGAAATAGCGGCGGCTTGAGTACAGTGCTGAAAAAACCCATTACTTTCCACAATTCTAAAATATCTTCCTGACGAATTTGTAGTGTCTCGTAATTGGGATTATCCGCCCGGAAATAAAGTTGCTCGTCGGCGTGGTCGTAGCGGCGCACAAAAATTTCTTCTTCGGCTACAATCACGTAAACGCCGTCTTTGACCAGTTTCTTCTTATCGGCCAATGAGATGGGCGAGCAAGATAGAATATCCCCTTTCAACAGCCCTTTCCGATTCACTTCCATCGCATCGTGCTGTACCTCAAACGCCCGTGACTTGTAGTGCTGCGTATCGGGTAGGCGTACGTAGGGTAGCCGGTTGATGTAATCTTTGTTCTGATAGTTGACGATATACTCCACGTAGCTGCCCCGCTTTACCAAAGGAGTATCTTCCTTGCTTAAATCCCGATCACTATCCCGAATTTCTTCCGTTGGTTTTTTATCACTGGTAATGTCAAACTCCCGAAATTCAGCCACCGAGAGGGCTTTAGTAAGCAGGGTATCAATAGAGATGCTAAAATAGTTAGCAATGTTGATTATAGTTTCTAAGCGAGGCTCGGCCCTTCCTTCTTCGTAAGCACCAATACTAGCACGCGAAATATCGAATATGTCAGCAAAATCAGCTTGACTGATGTGTTTAATGGTTCTAATCGTCTTGATATTCTTTCCAATAACGGACATAGGAAAATATTTTATCTAATTTTATTAGTAATGCTAACTTTTTTAGTAAAGGTTCGTATATACTATTAACTGCCTTGATTCCGGACAAGGTAGTATTAAATTAAATCATCTTAATGATGACGATGTAGGTTTATTCAAAAAATTAGCACGCGACTAACTGCTAGCATTCGTTTCTTTGCAGACGGTTGGGTTTTGACAAATCGTCGTTTAACCCACACCAATGAAATGAAAAAAATGCATCATGGTAGAAGTGTGCCTGAATTCACCGAATTCCTAATCTTATTAGCAACCATTTAATCTAAATCACCATGAGCATTTTCACCCGAATTTTTAAAATTGGACAAGCTGAAGCCCACGCGGCTATCAGCAAACTAGAAGATCCTATTAAAGTAACCGAGCAAGGCATCCGTGATCTGCGAGTAGACCTGGATAAAGCATTACAATCGCTAGCTGAAGTGAAAGCCCAACAGATACGTTCCAGTAAAGAGCTAACGGCTTATCAGCAACGAGCCTCCGAATATGAACAGAAAGCAGTGCTGCTGCTAAAAAGAGCCGAATCTGGTGATCTGGAAATGAGCGAAGCTGATCGTTTGGCTACCGAAGCACTCCGTCGCAAGGAGCATGCTGAAAAAGACGCTGCACTACACCAGCGGGAAACTCGTCGCTACGATGCTTCCGTAGAGCAACTGGAAAATACGGTAGATACGCTAAAAGCGAATATTACTACCTGGGAGAACGAATTGCGTACGCTGAAGTCGCGCATGAAGGTAAGCCAGGCTACTAAAACCATTAACAAGCAGTTGGCGGGTATTGATTCTAGCAGTACGGTTTCCATGCTCGAGCGAATGAAAGCTAAAGTGGAAGAAGAGGAGGCATTGGCCGAATCCTACGGAGAAATCGCTAACCAGCCTACCACAGTTGACGCTGAGATTGAACGAGCGTTAGATAGCGGAAGTAAACCCGCTGCTGACGAACGCTTACTTGAACTGAAAAAACGTTTGGGGCTTCCAGAAGCTTCAGAAGCTGAATCTTCCGATGGAAATAGCCAAGAAACTGATTAAATTATAGTACTAAAACTCTCATTCCGATGAAAGAACTGTTCACCGCCGCAGCGTCGGCACCCAATCTGATTCCCACCTTATTATTGGTCTTTGTAATGATTTACTGGCTGGTGGTACTGGTCGGAGCCGTTGATATTGACTCGCTCGATGTAGACGTCGATCTAGATACAGATGTGGATGTAGATGTCGATGCTGATGTGGACAGTGATATTTCGGGGGGTGGGTTAAACGGTGTGCTTGCCTTTTTCAATCTGGGTCAAGTGCCGCTGATGGTTTTCCTCACTTTCTGGATTCTTCCGGTTTGGGTACTAACCGTTTTGGGAAATTACTACTTGGGTAATTCTTCGTTTCTGATTGGATTGCTAGTACTGCTACCATCACTTATTGCCGGACTGTTCATTGCCAAAGTGCTAACCAATCCGTTGGCTAAGATCTTTGGTAAGCTCAACCAGGAAGCTAACGAGACTGTAATCGGAAAAGTCTGCACCATTACCTCTCAGGCCTCACACCAACGGGTGGGGCAGGCCCGAGTACCCACTTCAGGAGCACCACTGTTGCTCAATGTAAAAACCTACGAAGGTGTTTCCCTCGAGCGGGGCGATACCGCGATGGTGATTGAGCAGCAAGAAGGACGAAACATTTATTTTATTGAACCTTATATCGACTAAAACTCTACTTCATGGAACAATCTATGTTATTCTTTGTCGGCATCACCATTATCGTATTTCTCTTTGCGATTGGAGTTGCCATCATTAAAATGTATCGCAAAGCCTCTCAGGGACAAGCCTTGATTGTCACCGGTGGGGCGGGCGGAGCAAAAGTGTCATTTTCTGGTCTGCTGGTTATTCCGGTGCTGCATCGGCTGGAAGCAATGGACATCACGGTCAAAACCATTATGATCTCCCGAACGGGTAAGGATGGTTTGATCTGTAATGACAATCTGCGGGCTGATATTCAGGTTACCTTCTTCGTTCGGGTAAACAAAACCAAAGAAGACGTAATTCATGTCGCTCAATCTATTGGTTGCGACCGAGCCTCTGACCCCAAGCAATTGGAGCTACTGTTTGATGCTAAGTTCTCCGAAGCATTGAAAACGGTAGGTAAGCACTTCGAATTTGTGGAGCTGTACAACTCTCGGGCCAATTTCAAGGATAAAATTCTAGAAGAAATCGGTACCGATCTTAACGGCTATATCCTAGATGACTGCGCTATTGACTATCTGGAGCAAACGCCCATAGAGTATTTGAATGCCGATAATATTCTGGATTCAGAAGGTATTAAGAAGATTATTGATCTTACCTCTCAACAAAAGATTGAATCTAACCTGATTGAAAATGAGAAAAAGAAAACGATCAAAAAGCAGGATGTAGAAGCCGAAGAAACCATTCTACAACTGGATAAGCAACTAACCGAACAGCGTGAGCGTCAGGAAAGTGAAGTCACGAATATTAAGTATCGAGAAGCCGCCGAGCGGGAGAAAGTCCGGCAGGAAGAGCGCAAGCGTTCGGAGGAAGCCCGTATTCTGACCGAAGAAGAAGTTGGAGTAGCCGAGCAAAATAAAGACCGCCAGATTCTGGTCGCCCAACGAAACAAGGAACGCACTGATGCTATTGAGCTGGAGCGTGTAGAACAAGCCAAAGCCCTAGAAGCCACTGAGCGGGAGCGCGTCGTGGAACTGGCTAGAATCGAGAAAGAAAAATCGCTAGAAGAAGAGCGAAAGAACATTCAGGAAGTGATTCGGGAGCGGGTGATGGTAGAAAAATCTACGGTGGAAGAAGAAGAGAAGATTAAAGATACGAAAGCCAAAGCCGAGGCTGACCGAAATAAAGAAGTTGCTTTAATTAATGCTGAAAAAGAAGCGCAGGAGTCACTAGTAAAAGAAATCAAAGCGGCCGAAGCTGCTAAGGAAGCCTCCGAACACCGTGCCAAGCAACTCATGATTGATGCCCAAGCTGAAGAAAACTCGGCTGAGCATAAAGCCCAAGCCATGAAAACAATGGCAGAAGCTGAAGCGGCCCAAAACGCAGCTATCGGATTATCCGAAGCTCAGGTGATGGAAGCTAAAGCTGCTGCCCGCGAGAAAGAAGGAGAAGCCGAAGCCGGAGTCATTGAAGCTCAAGCCGAAGCTGATGCTAAAGGGATCAGTCTACGCGCTGAAGCTCAGTCGGAAGCTGATGAGAAACTCGGAATGGTTGCCGCTCAGATTAGCCTCGAGCAAGGAAAAGCCGATGCCGAAGTGATTGAAACCAAAGCCGCTGCCGAAGAAAAGCAAGGCATGGCGGAAGCTCGTGTAATGCAGGAGAAATACAAGGCGGAAGCCGAAGGTATTCGCGAGAAAGCTAACGCCATGCAGGTACTGGATGGTCCGGGTAAAGATCACGAAGAATTTAAGCTTCGTCTGGAGACCGAGAAGGCACTGGAGTTGGCTAAGATTGATATTCAGAAGGATATTGCCGAAGCTCAGGCTCAGGTGATTGCCGAGGCACTGAAAGCCTCTAACATTGAGATCATTGGT
>CAKZYJ010000484.1 GCA_937884755.1 uncultured Flammeovirgaceae bacterium | reverse complement strand
CAAATAATCTTCGCTACCCGCTGCCACGTATTTACCGTCGGCAGACCAGCCTACCCGTTCAATTTCCTCCGCTGCGTACTGTCGCCAGAGTTCGGTGCCATCGGAGGTACGCCACATAACCACGGAGTTATCGTACTTGGTACCACTGATGATGTATTTACCATCGGGTGAGAACTCTACGCTTTCTACTGAGCCTAATTCACCCAACGCATCAGCAATCCGCGACCAGACCGGCTCAAGTCGTAATTGATAATCAAGATACAGCTGGGCGTTTCCAACCTGTCATTATGTAGCAAGAATTACAATAATGAAAGCTGGTCTTTTAATCTTATTAGTTGGATTTTTAGACAATTTAATTTTGTAATGATAGCGCAGATCGTTATCAAAAGCAAGGTGATACTAAGGCTACTACCTGTAATCTTGAGAAGATATTTCAGTAAGTATTAGTTCTCATTCTTCATTCACTAACGCCTGATACACTAGCACTCGATACTTGCGGACAAACTCGCTGTAATTGTGAATAGGCATTACGTTGGTATAAACCTGCATCACTAGATCATTCTCAAAATCGATGGTGTATTCCGAGCAGTAAGCTCCACCCCACTTTACTGAGCCTACCGGAGCTTGATCGCCGTAGTGGCTGTTTTCGGTGATTACCATCAGACCATAGCCAAACTTATCGCGCCGGTCCCACACTTCCGAATCACCAATGTGGTTACGAGCCATCAGTTCTACCGTAAGCGGACTTAGTAAACGAACGTTATTGTAGACTCCCTTATTCAGAATGATCTGGCAAACTTTGGCGTAATCAGCCGCGGTGCTGACCAGCCCAGCTCCGCCAAGATAGTAGGTTTGCTCGCCACTGCGGGGAAAATTCTGGTAAGTTTCCTCCGTACTAACTTCCAGCGAAGCATTGGCTGACTCCTTTTTGAATAGGGTTACTAAACGGTCGGCTTTCTCCGGTGGCAGATAAAAGTACGTATCGTTCATTCCAAGTGGAGTAAAAATATGCTCTTGGAAATACTCGGCTAATGACTGTCCCGAAACAACTTCCACCAGTCGCCCCAGAATATCGGTATTGGGTCCGTAAGAAAAGTACTCACCGGGTTGGTGTACTAGCGGACGGTTAGCTAATTGATTAATGGCGTCTTCTAAAACCATATTTTCTAGTGAAGCCAGAAATGGTATTTCAAAATCGGTACGCGCCCAAAGCGGATGCTCGTAGGGAATCCCGGCGGTATGCGTGAGCAGATCGCGAATCATAACCTCGCGGTTAGCTGGAGTAGTCTTGTACTCCAACGTAGCCGAATCGTAACTTTCCAGTACTTTCGGATTAGCAAAGGCCGGAATGTACTTAGAGATAGGATCTTCCAGCAGAAAATGCCCTTGCTCGTAGAGCATCATTACCGCAATGGAAGTGACCAATTTGGTCTGGGAAGCGATGCGGAAAATAGCATCGGTTGTTAAAGGGTTCTGCTTCTCAGCATCTGCCCAGCCGTAGGCTTTATTATGAACTGTTTCGCCCCGATGAATAATCATGGATACCGCGTGTGGAATATTTCCTTCATCTACCCAGGACTGTAAAAAGGAATCAACCCGGCTTAGTCGTTCAGGCGAGAACTCTAAATCAGTATGGGATTGAGCTTCAGCAGCTAAAAAGAAAAATGCTAGAAGACTGGATAAATAGAGGCGAGTGAGCATAGCAGTTAAGTTGTTGTGATGCAAGCAAAGTAAGCAAATTCAAAAATAAGTATATATAAGATTGTAATATATAAGAATATTATATATAATTGTCTTATGTATTCATCCGAACTAATCAAAGGAACCGTTACCACGCTTATTCTGAAGCTACTATCTGACAATCACCGGATGTACGGTTACCAAATCACCCAAGCTATTACTGAGGCTACCGAAGGGAAAATTACGCTGACGTTGGCGGCAATCTATCCGGTATTGCATAAGCTCAAAGCCAGCGGTGAACTAACTACCGAAAAAGAGAAAGTGGGTAACCGCATGCGGATTTATTATTCACTAACCAATCAAGGGAATGATACCGCCCAAGAAAAACTCAAGGAGTTTGCCGATTACTTAGCCACCATGAAATCATTGCTGGATCTGAAACCGGGACTGCAAAAATGCCTGACGGTGTAACTCAACTAACCAAATCACAGATCAGTATTATTCGAGCGCGACTAAAACAGGATGGTATAAAAACCACCGAATTAGCGGAAGATTTGCTGGATCATTTTTGTGTGGCGATCGAGGAAAAAATGGTGGAAGGACAAACTTTTAATGCCGCTCTCGAGAATACATTCGGCTCATTGCAAGAAGATGAACTAAAAGCAACCGAAATGAAAACTCAAGAACTGTTGGAAGGCAAGAAAACGTATTATCCTAACCTACTGCAAAGCTTTGGATTACTGCTTATGACTTTTGCCATTAGTTGGGTAGCGTCTAAGGGTGTACAGGCCATCTCTGTCGGAATAGAAGATCTAGAAATGCGAAAACAATGGTTTGAGCAAAACTATCTGCTGATTATTGTATTTTCGGTAGTACCCATTGTCGGAATTCCCATTGGATATACTATCTGGAGGAAAAGGCAAACGCAAATTAATTTACCTATTTTCTCATTTCGTACCGTTCCGGCGTATGTGTACGGAGTAATGCTACTCATCGGATTTTTAAGCATCTTTTGGTTAGAACCACTCGCCGTATTCTTTCCTTTCTTTCAGCAAAGGCGGGAAGCAGAACTCTTAATACTAGAAAACTTTGATCCTCTAATAGTTGTGTTCGTTATCGTCGGTCTTATGATTTTGCTGGAGTTACTGTTTCGCGGAGTCATTTTAAGAGGGCTGCTGATGACGATGACTTCAACGAAGGCTATTTTTTGGAGTAGTTTATTCTACGCCCTGATGATGTATCCTTACTTCGCTTCTATGTTTTTCTTTAGTTTATTGTCAGGTTGGATTTACTGGAAAACCCGTTCGTTATATCCTTCTATCTTCTTCATAATCGCCATACAATTCGTGAGCTACGCAACTTTTCATTTTTTAGGTTATTCAGGAAAGTTGTATTTTCAAGCTACCTTATGGAATTATGTTGATCATAACCTACTGATCTATCTGCCTTTGGTCATCGGATCGCTGCTGCTAACAGTAGGGCTACTATATTACTTAAACCGAAAACTGAGTGTGGAATCCCAGAGTTAACCTTGATAGCAGGCTATTATTTCTTAATCATTTTTTGAGCGATACTACTACCATCACGAAAGTGGACTACTGCCGTATATATTCCTGGAGTTAGCCTTTCTACAGAAATAGCATTTTGATGATTCACTACGTTAGTTTGTACTAATCGTCCAGTAAAATCATACCAGTTAATATGCTGCATTTGGTGATGCTGCGGCAGTTGAAGCTCATCTCCCACTGGGTTAGGGTACAATTGCCATCTACCTTCGGTAAGGTCATCATCTAAGCTAGTCACTGTATCCGGCTCTTCAGGTTCTTCGGTTGATTCTTGCCCAGGCTCCTCCGTTTCTTCTTCAG
>CAKZYJ010000483.1 GCA_937884755.1 uncultured Flammeovirgaceae bacterium | reverse complement strand
CAAAGACTGGTCAGCAAAGTGTTGTTGCGATGGTGGAAGTGAGTATCCACTTCCCGGTGGTTGAACCTAAGGTGGTTTCCTGAGTTGAATTATCGACTAACATGCGGATAAATTAGCGAAAAATTTTGGTCAGACTTTTTATTTCCTAGAATTAATAGTATATCGTTAGCGTGAGTGAAATCAAGTAGTTTGTAGAGTCGTATGGAGGAAAAAGAACCGCAATGGGAGCGTTATTTCACGCCGGAGTACACTGATATTCCAGCTATCTTCTACTCCCACACCACCAAGTCACCCTTTGAGAACTGTATATCGTGTAACCGTCCTTTGCAGGCACATGATACTCAATACCTGGTAGAAAAAGCCTTTCGGCAGTACCGGGGTGAATTTTCTACCTCCGATGTGATTTTTGAATACGCTATATGCCTGGATTGCGCCGAGCTTATGCGTCGGGAGCTGTCCCTATCTTCCCTATCCAGGATTCAAGAGTTTTTTGACCAGCGAGTAGATCTACACCAGCGGCGGAAAGAGTTACGGAAGAACGAAGGAATTGATTCCAAACGCTGGTTACAACGCTGCCTAATTACCGGCGAGGAAATGCAGGAACTGGATGAATTCCAGATTTACGGACATTTCAATGGTAACCGGTGCGTTTACTCCTTCATGCCCTACATGATTGGCGGCCCGGCCGTAGACGAAATGACTGAGCTACTTTCTGATAAAACATTGGGTGAAATTGATCGCTTCGTAGACGAAAACTTCGGCCTACCTCCCGAGCTGAAAAAGCCGATCAAAGACAACCCACTGATATTTATCTGAATAGATGATCAAAAATCGGTTGAGTTAATTAGCTAACTTGACCAGTATTGGCTAATATGGTAATTTGAGGGCATTGCTATTTTCACTACCCACCCACGCTATGCCCCATTCTTTATCCCTTACAGTTGTTCTACTGATTGGCTTGTCAATTGGATTCACTACAAATGTTCAATCTCAATCGGCCAAAATTCGGCAAGAGGTTAGAACGATAAAAACGTATCCATTTTCTGATCCCGACCCTATAGCCATCCTAACCAGCAATCCCAAGATTTACCCTTATCACCAATATCTAGGTTACAGTTCAGAAGGCAAGGATCGGGATTGGAAAGTAGTAGTGATGGAAAACCAGTACATCCAGGTCTTTGTCCTGCCCGAAGCAGGCGGTAAGGTCTGGGGGGCTATCGAGAAATCAACCGGTGAAGAATTTATTTATCGCAACGAGGTGATGAAGTTCCGCAACATTGCCATGCGGGGTCCCTGGACATCAGGCGGTATTGAATTCAATTTTGGTATCATCGGGCATGCTCCCTCAACCGCCAGTCCGGTAGACTATCATTGGGAAGAACACCCCGATGGAAGCGTATCCTGCACGGTGGGCACCATGGACTTAACTTCCCGTACGAAGTGGCGGGTAAAGATTATCCTTCCCCCTGATAAGGCTTACTTCAAAACCGAAAGTACCTGGTACAATCCTACCCCCCAACACCAGGCTTACTATAACTGGATGACCGCAGCTGCCCGGGCGTCCGATGATTTGAAGTTCTTTTATCCGGGCAATGCTTATTTAGGGCATCCGGGTGATCTACACCCGTGGCCCCTCGACGGAGAAGGCAGAGATTTGTCCTACTATCGAAATAATAATTTTGGCGG
The DNA here is from genome assembly GCA_937884755.1 of uncultured Flammeovirgaceae bacterium. Lineage (GTDB taxonomy): Bacteria > Bacteroidota > Bacteroidia > Cytophagales > Cyclobacteriaceae > Tunicatimonas. Next base: position 26,504 of record CAKZYJ010000483.1, on the reverse strand, counting down.
AAGTAAGTCATACCACGTGGTGGGCAATTACCATAATTATTTCGGTGGCTTCTGGCAAGATAAAGATTTTGGTTTCGGACACTGGGCTCGGCACGATGAAATGCCCGGACAAAAACTCTGGATTTGGGCCTTATCTCGCTCGGGTGGCATTTGGGAAGATCTACTGACCGATTCTGATGGCCAATACATTGAATTTCAGGCCGGTAGATTATTAACCCAATACTCCTATTCCGACCAGCGCAATCCAATCACCGAAGTAGTCTTTGGGCCTTACGTTACCGATCAGTGGGAAGAACTCTGGTTTCCGGTAAAGGAGCTGGAAGAAGTGAGTACCGTTTCACCACTGGGAGTAGTTTCCGTTATGAAAGAGGAGGGTAGCGTACAGTTCGGCTTTAATGCTTTTGAAGCGATTCAGGATACTTTGTTAGTTATTGGAAATAATAATCAGATCCTTCATCGGCAAGCGGTGACCATGAAACCCATGGAGGTATTCAATGCCACCTTCGATTTGTCTCCCGACGATCAACCTTATCGTATTCGTTTTCAACAGTTAGGGAAATTGTACGGATCAGAAGAAAAGCAGTCTACGCAATTAAGTCGACCATTTAGCGACAGTAGTCAGATTGAAATGACTGAAACCCAGCATCTGTATTATCAGGGCCATCAGTTATTTCATAACCGAAACTATGAACAAGCGGAATTAAAACTACAGGAAGCACTTCAACTGTCACCGGCCTATCAGGAGGCTAGAATTACCCTGGCCGAGTTACTGTATCGGAACGCTCGCTACCAAGCGGCTTTGAATCAGATTACTGTCGCACTTGAGCTTAATGCCTACGATGCTGAAGCCAATTATATCGCCGCAATCATCTATCGCGCTTTGGAGCAACCAACCGATGCTTTGGAAGCTTTAGGCTGGGCGGCCCGATCCATGGAATATCGATCTGCCGCCTACGCTCAGATGAGTCAGATACATGTTCAGTTAGCTAATTACGAAGAAGCCGAGCACTACTCAAAGCAGGCCCTGGATTTTAACCGCTACAACGTGCCTGCTCTACAGAACCTGGCCGTAATGTATCGCTTGACTGATCAACCCGAAAAAGCCGAAGAAGTACTAACCGAACTACTGGAGCTTGACCCGTTGAACCATTTGGCTCGATTTGAGCAATATCTGGCTGACCCATCCCAAGAAAAACTGCAAAAATTTAAATCAAAAATAACCAATGAGTTTCCGGTTCAATCGTATCTAGAAATTGCTCTAAGCTACCATCAGTTACACCAAACCGAGGATGCGTTAGCAGTACTAGAGCAAGCACCGGAGAACGCTCTGGTAAACATCTGGCAGGCCTACCTAACGCAAGACAATACTAATACCAGTGAAGAGTATTTAGCGCAGGCGCTCACTCTTTCGCCTGAGTTTATTTTTCCTTACCGAAGCGAAACATTGAACGCACTGAAGTGGGCAGCAAAACAACAGGATCATTGGAAACTAAACTACTATTTGGGACTTAATTCATGGGCACTAAACCAGTTCGAGGATGCAGCCTCCCACTTCCGGGAGGTCGGTAATCAACCTGATTTTGCCCCTTTCTATGTGAGTCGGGCGGAGTTGCTGAAAAAAACGGGCGATTATAATCAGGAATCGGATATTGAACGGGCAATTGAGCTGGGGAGAGAAAGTTGGACCATTTGGCACCGTTATCTACAGTTTTTGATCCGGAATGACGATGCTCAACCAGCATTATCCGAGGCTCAGAAAGCCAGAGAATTGTTTCCGAACAACTACGTAATCGGTATGGACTACGCTCAGGCGTTGTTTAGAGCGCAAGAATTTCAGCAATGTATTTCAGTACTCAACGATTTGCAAATACTACCCTACGAAGGGGCCTCCGAAGGACGAATGATTTACGAGCAAGCCCATTTGTATCTTGCCCTGCAAGAAATCAAACAAAACGAGTATAAAGATGCCGTCCAAACGTTGACCAACTCCCTGGAGTGGCCAGAGAATCTGGGAGTAGGCAAGCCGTATAACCCCGATGTTACCATGCAAAACTACCTTTTGGGGCATAGCTACGAAAAAATGGGGAAAGCCAAACTGGCTAAAGAGCATTATCAACGAGTAACCGAGGCTCATCAGATAGAAGATAATACTGTTTCTCCTCAAACGCTTCTGGTTCTTTCCACTTTACAAAACCTTGATCAAGAAGCTGAGCTAAACCAACATCTCCAACAATTGGAAGCCATGGACTCCTCTACCCCTCGTTGGATTCTTGCGGTTTGGCACCAGCAATCGATTTCTGATACTTCAGAACCTGATATGTTAAGTCAAGACCAATTAGTACAAGAAATATACTCTAGTTTGAAGGATTAGTTTGGATCAAGAATCAGACTGCCTTCAAACTTACTAAATAACTGTTTTACAAAATGATTACCATGACCATTTTTGACAAAATCTGTGCATTCCAACCCATTAGACAGGCAGTACTACTATTAATTAGCAGTTTCATACTATCCTGCTCACCAGAGGTGGAAACGAAATACATCTTGATCCACGGGGGAACTATTCTAACCGTAGATGAAGCCTTTTCAGAAGTTGAAGCAATGGTAGTGGAAGAACAGAAAATCATCGCTACCGGAGATTTTGACGAGCTTAACCAGAAATTTGGTCAACAATCTGAATTGTTTAATCTAGAAGGTAAAACCATGCTTCCTGGATTTATTGATCCTCATGCGCATGTGGTATCCTTTGCACCGATTGTATATTTAACAGAAGACATCGGGCTAGTTAATTTTGAAACTACTGATGAGGTGTTAGATCATCTTAAAGGATTGGTATCGGAACGCGAACCCGGTGAATGGATCATGGCCAGCAATTGGGATCCTGCCGTGCAGGATGGTGTCCCAGCCTTAACCGTAAAAGAACTGGATGATGTTTCAACGGAACACCCCATTTTTGTCTTAAACACCTCTGGTCACTTGGCCTATGTCAATTCAAAAGCATTTGAAGTAGCAGGAATAACCAATAATATTGAAAATCCACCTGGTGCAGAATATGTCCGCGATGCTGATGGCAACTTAAACGGCGTGATTAAAAATAATGTAGCCTTCTTGCCTATTTGGAAATCCAACCCAAAAGTCGATAAGGTTGATTTGGCGGAAAGTATAACTTTTCTTCTCGGTGACTTCAATAAGTATGGAATAACCACAACCAGTGAGTTTTCACTTGGAGCATCTACCCAAAGCACCACAGAATTTGACATCCTAATAGAAAGTTCTAAACGTGAGGACTTCACTGGGCGTGTCATGGCTTACCCGTTCTACACTCTTAATGATCAGTGGACCAAGGCTGGTGTAAAGATGTACGATGGTAATGATCTGGCGATGCTCACCGGATTTAAATTAATCGCTGATGGCTCTAATCAGGGTTTTACCGGACTGCAACGAGAATGCTATTACAATGAAAGAGCATTCGGACCCAAAATGGAATGTAATCATGGTGTAGCTTATATGACCGTTGAAGAAATGACCGCAATATCCGAACAACGGATAGCAGAAGGATGGCAATTGGCACTGCATGGTAATGGTGATGGAGCAATAGACAACATCCTAGAAACCATGCAAATATTGACAGATAAAGGCTACGACATTAAAAAGCACCGTCCAAGAATTGAGCATTGCTCAATATTACATGACGACCAAATTAAAAAAATGAAGGCGTTGGGCATTTCCGCTAGCTTTTTAATCGGGCATGTGCATTACTGGGGCACCTTTATGCGAGATAGTGTTTTTGGATCAGATAAAGTTCAACTGTTAGATCGTTGCGCCAGTGTAGAAAAAGAAGGTATCAGCTATACCCTTCAATCAGATTTTAGTGTTACGCAGCCCGATATGCTCAAAATGGTAGAAATAGCCGTGGTCCGAAATACCTTTAAGGAACCAGATTATATTCTGGCTCCACAAGAACGCATATCGGTAGAATCTGCTATTCGTGCCATTACCAGTGAAGCAGCCTGGCAGTTAATGATTGAAGATAAGGTTGGAACCTTAGAAGCGGGAAAATACGCTGACTTGGTCATTTTAGAGAAAGATCCCCGAAGAGTTGAACCCAGTGAAATTTCTGAGATAAAGGTTGTAGAAACATGGTTAAACGGTAAGCAGGTTTATGCTGCGGATTAACTATATAATCAAAGTCCACTTAATATTCCGATAAAACCGGATATAGTGTTCACTATCAATCAAATTCACAAGTTATCCAGTTTATGAGAAAATAAGTAATCCCTTTTGTCCTGATCTTCACTGCGCAGATTGTTTAGGTGTCCACGATTCAACTGCCGTTACTGTATGTAGAATTAAAATAGGACACTGCTAACGTTCAATACAATAGTGGCACATTGTATGTGATGCGTAGTCTCAATATTTCAGAATTGATTTTCTGCTACTGGCCCATAACCACCTTAATCCTTCACAAACAGGGATCACTATATTTGTGGTAGTGTATTTAGATAAGGAGAGAAACAATGATAATTTGGAAATGGAACAGTACTTTGTATGCATATACTGACACCTTTATTCTAATTTCTGCCAAAATTTAGCAAAAATCAGAATTAACATATAGCATATATACGTATTTCGTATATCAAGATTTACCCACAACCCAAAATCGCGACCCACCAAAAAATCTCATTTTAGTTCACACTTACCTGCTAAATTATGTCAAAAGAGTAGCACCATACTTATAGGAGGTGATGAAACAACTCTTTTCAGTTCTTTTATTGACGCTTATTTACCAAGTAGCTCAAGCACAAATCATTTATGGTGAAATTTTTGGTGGACATGAAAAAGCCCAACACGAAATTCTGGTATCTAAACCCATTGACTCACTGGGTATCGTTAGCTTTTTTAACCTGACCTATTTCACTGTTGATTATCAAGACAGACAGACCATTGACCCATTTATCTACTCAGTAGCTACTTTAAATTTCAATCAATACATTGGTATTGCTACAGGTGGTTACATCACCAATCAGGGTTTTGTGCCGATTGCCGCCATCTCCCTCCAATACTTCAATGAGAAGAGCGACCTATACCTAAATGTATTTCCGACCCTTGAACTGACCAGCGATCCAAACTATGAAATGTTTGGATTGTTAGTCTATAACCCAGCACTCACAGAAAAACTGAAATTCTTTTCACAGCTTACTTTCAGCACCAATTTCAATTTTGAGCAGCACAACTTTAGTTTTCAGCAGATCAGGCTAGGGCTTGATTATCGAGAATTTCAGTTTGGAGTTGGGTGCGATACACAAGTACCAACACTCGAAAACCCGGTGAATAATGAGCTACAAACGGAGTTCAACCCCAATGCAGGAGTATTCCTACGAACAACATTCAACTAAATTCATCTTAAATATTTTACGCAATGAGCAATTTCAAAGACAACAACGAAAGGTTGAACCAGCTGCTTGAACAAGGTAAGGCAATGGACGCCTTTGAGCTGTTTTATGCTGAAAACGTAACGATGCAAGAAAATGAAACGGAACCACGCTTGGGAAAGGACTTCAATCGTGAGCAATGTGGTGGTTTTGTAGCCACCTTTCCCGATCTCAAACTTCAGGTAATGAGTGTAGCGTATGGCGAAGACCTCAGCATTCAGGAAGTACTTTTTGATTATACGAATGAAGAAGGTAGAAAAATTGTATATCCCGAGATAGTGGTTAGGCATTGGGAGAATGGACTCGTCATTCAAGAAAAATTTTATTACAATGGCTGAAAACCAGAAGTTTAATTACACTGAACTCATCGCAAGTAGCTTGAATGGCAACCAAAAATCATTGGAAACCTTAATAAAAAATATTCAAGATAAAGTTTACAATTTATCTGTGCGATACTTATGGAACACAATGGATGCCGAAGACGCCACTCAAGAAATTTTGTTAAAAGTTTTGACCAATCTTTCAAAATTCAGAGGCGAAAGCAGTTTCACTACCTGGGTTTATCGTGTAGCGACCAATTACTTGCTCAATATGAAAAGAACCCTAGTTGAAGACCTCACATTTGAAGAAGGAGAGCAACATTTGAAAAAAGGAATGGGTTATCCCGCTTACGAAAAGGCTGATACAGACCTATTGGAAGAAGAAGTAAAAATCGCTTGTAGTACCAGCATGCTAATATGTGTGTCTAGACCACTTCGATTAACATACTTGTTAGGTGAAATATTGGAATTTGACAGCAACGAAGGAGCTTATATTTTAGAAATTGAGCCTGCTACATTTCGGAAAAGGCTCTCCTTAGCCCGTAAGCGAATACGGGGTTTTATGGCAAAACAGTGTGGTATTTATGATCCTAAAAACCCTTGTCGCTGCTCTAAGCAAATCAACTATTGCTTAGAAGTAGATTGGTTCAAACCTAATACCCTCAAATTTGCTGATAAAGGCAAAGTAGAGCAAGCGAAGCGTGAGATAGAAACCTTTATGAGTGATGCAGCCATTTTTCAGAGCCATCCGTACTACGCAACACCCGATGGTGTTTTGGAGAGCATCAAATCTTTGTTGAACAACAATAACTTCCCTCTCTTAATAAATAAAAAATGAAAGGGTTCTAGATAACAATGTATATGTAATAATGGTCTCTAAACGGTCGCACTATCGATAAACTGACCGTCACGCTCACCCACCAGAGTTAATTGTAGAAATCGTTCCTGAATTGATCGCGAAACATCGAGTATTGAATGATTAAAGAGAAGTACAAATGTTAAAATAGAACCAACCCACTACCATTTTTGAAGAACGAGTTATTCGTACTTAGCCGAATATCCCTGCTGGCGGTACTTATTTAGCAGATCATCCATTTCCTTAATCTTATCCGTGTGCTGAGCTGATAAATTGTGGCGCTGGCCGGGGTCAGCTTGCAAATCAAAAAGTAAGTATTCGGAATCAAAATCCTGGTAGCCTCTTAGCTCTTTAAATGATTCGGGCATTTTGGAGTGCTGACCGGTAGAATCATTAATATACAGCCAGTTGCCTTTTCTCAGTCCCCAGATATTCTCATACGTATTATGAACGGTTGCTTCCCGAAGTGGTGAAGCATATTCTTGATTGGTGATGACAGGTAGTAAGTTATAGCTATCCAGGGCCGCCCCAGAGGGTAATTCCGCATTGATGATAGCCGCAACGGTAGCCATAATATCTACCTGGGAGATAACTTCTTCGGAAACTGAACCGGCTTCAATCACCCCTGGCCACTTCATGATAAACGGCACGTGATGCCCACCCTCCCAAACATCTCGCTTTAATCCTCTTAGCTCGCCCATGCTAAAGTGTTGGTACTTTTCAGCCCGATTAAATGCGTACCTTTCGGGACCGTTATCTGAACTGAAGATAACGATGGTATTTTCTTCTAAACCCTGTTCCTTCAAAGCATTTAGAACTTGCCCGGCTACCCAGTCGGTTTGCACCATAAAATCGCCGTAGCCACCGGCCTGCGACTTCCCAACAAACTCATCGTTGGGAATTATGGGTGCATGTGGAGACGGAAGCGCGAAATACAAAAAGAAGGGTTGATCTGCCTCCTGTTGCTCTATCCAAGACACCGTCTTATCGGTGAGCGTCGGCAATACTTGGTAAGGGTCCCAATCTTCAACCATCGGGCCGGGACGAAATTCCCAGGAACCCTCTTTAGTTTCGTGCCTAATGTTATTGATATCCAGATTTGTGGTAGGAATCACCAACGGTCCATCATTTTCAATCCAGGCGTAGGGTGGAAAATTAATGGTGCCATCGCCAAAGTAATAATCAAAACCTCGAGCCAACGGGCCGCCCTCAATTGGTCCACTCCAGTCTACATCCTTGGCTCGATAGAATTGTCGGTATCTCTCCCTCTGCATCACCCTACCCGAAGGATCGTTCTTAAATTTCCAGTCCCAACCTAAATGCCATTTGCCAATGCAGGCGGTGGTGTAGCCATTATCTTTCAGAAGTTGCGCTAATGTGAAATCACCCTCCTTAAAAAAAGGCTCACCGAAGGAGTTAACAATATTATGCTGCCTCCGCCAATGATAGGTGCCGGTAAGCAGTGCAAACCGACTGGGAGAGCATATCCCGGACGAGCTGTGAGCATCGGTGAAACGCATTCCTTCACTAGCAAGCTGATCCAGGTACGGAGTAGGAATCTTTGAATTAGGGTTTTGGCAATTGAGATCTCCATAACCCATATCATCAGCGTAGATAATAACGATATTGGGTTGTTTATCCACTTCCTTTGCAGGTTCAGAAATTGCCAGTAAAAGTGATATAATCAGTAAGAAGATTAGTTGCATGGTGGGATCAATAAAGATTGTGAAATCAGAGTAGTGGATTAAAAATACAGATAAATCTGATTTCCAGCTATTTGAACAAGAAGGAAGATATGAATGAATCAATAGTCCCTAGACATTTTAAGAAAGCATTCTGCATTAACTTTTGTCCTCCCCTAAACCGTCAATAAGCGCAGGGGTGACTTTGATCGTTGCTATGTAGGGGGATTACAACAAAAAAATGCTTGTTGTAGGTGATAAGGGAAGTATTGCTCATCTTTATAACCCTGCAGATGATTTAAATGAGTAAGCTATGAGCATTGGAAAAAGTATTTTCGAGTATCTAAAGAATGGTAAGAGAGAAGATCTAGCCCCTAAAGGTATATGTCCTAACTGCTGGGGAAACCAGGAGTACGGGGGGCAGTTTTACGAAGCCATTAAAAACCATGGTCTGGATGTCAATTCAAAAGATCCGGAAATTGGCTGGATACAGGATTATGCCGAAAAACACTTGTCCGGTATTAAACTGGAAGATCATGGAGACGAATACGTCTGCACTAGTTGCAAAATAACCTACCGCCCACTGAAATAAATTTTGCAGCACTTTCCTACTCGATGTCAAAGAAAAAAGGCAACCTAAAATTACTAGGTCGCCTTTGAATAAATTTTAATGTCAAGCGGAAAAATCTGGGATCTACTGTCCCACTGTATCAGCCGGGGCAGTTAGTCCCAAAGCTTCAATTACTAAAGGAGTCACGTTAGACTCCCGAGGATTCTGAGAGTAAACCAGTAATGTTTGTCCACTGATGTCGGTAGGGAAAATGTGGGTGTATCCATTCAATTGGGCGACAGAATCAATAGTCTGCTGTACCTTTTGTTGCAGTGGGTTCATCACCTGCATAATCTTAAACTGCAATTGATTCTGGGCGGTACGTTGTTCCTGAACAATATCCTGCTGTAGTGTTTGTAGTTCCTGCTCCCGACCAGCAAGTACAGAATCGGGTAAGTTAGGCGCAGCTTCTTTCAGTTGAGCGGCTTGTAGCTCTAGTCCCTGCCGCATAGCAGTGAGCTTGTTGTTCAGCTTACGTTCAAAAGTGGCAACATCTTGCTGGGCTGCTTGAGCTTCCGGCATCAAGCTCAGAACATACTCCGACTGCACAAAACCTATTTTCATATTCTGGGCATTGGCTACATCTAAGCTGGCGATCAGGGCTAATACCATACTAATGGCTAATTTCTTCATAGATAGTAGTTTTATTGAAGGCAATTTCATATGAATAAGTCAATTTAACCCCCAAAAATAGCAAAATCCTGACGATCAACCTACAGTATTTCAGTCATTTAACAATAATTAACAGTGCTACTGAAGATTGAAATCCTATTTGATCAAAGTAGTTTCTTAAGTTTCGTCTACCATCGAGGTTCTATGTTTGTTTACCAGTAGATCACGGTAGCGCCACTCTAAAACGGCTAATCCTCCCACAAATAAGGCTTCTCCTAAAAGTTGGGCTAATCCAAAAAAACTGGCGGTATCAAAGTGGATCATGGCCCAACGGACACATAAAACTGCCCAGGTCAGATTGGCTACTACTAAAAAGATAATCATTAATTTGGGCCTCTTAGAACGGATAGCCAGAGAAAACGAAAAGGAAGCGTAAACTAAATTCATTATTCCCATTAGCAACACCAGGTCATAGGGAAGCTGAAAGAGGTCACTTAGCCAAGTACTAGCTGAAACCACCACGAAACCTACTAATGCTCCCGCAGAACAATCTATCCAAAGCAGATTGTAGGGATACGATCCCTTTTTTGGTTCAGAAACCTCACTCATCTCGATTTACTGCTTTCTGGGTCGCATTTACGAAAGTTGTGAGCCTACCCGCTGTAGCAACTTCTTGGTAAGCATTACTCCGTCTTTTTTGTGCATTCCTTCCAACTTACCGCCAAATTCTATTCCCACGTAACCATCAAACCCTGCTTCCTTTACCGTAGTCATTAAGCGGCTGTAATCCATGTTTGCTTCTTCTCCCTTTTTGTTGAACTCCTGGGCTTTAGCACTGACTCCCAGGGCGTAAGGCATTAGCTCTTCCACCAACTTATATCGATCATACTCCTCTTCTTTGGAAATACGTATATTGCCAAAATCAGGTAACGTTCCTACATTTTCGCGATTAGCCTTTTCCATGCCCATTGCTAACCATTTTCCGTTGGAGGAATAATTGCCGTGATTCTCCACCATAATATTCATGTCGGCTGCTTTGGTATAATCTGAGAGCCTGATCAGTGTGTCCACAAATAAATCGGCGGCCTCTTCGGGAGTTTTTCCCTCGTAGCCATTCGCATTAATTCTAACTCCGTGGCAACCCAGTGTGTGGGCAGCATCAATCCACTCGTAGTGTTTTTCGGCGGACTTAATACGTTCGGCTTCTACGGGACTAGCAGTAGGAAACTCCCATAAATCCAGCATAATCAAAACATTAGTCACCCCCAGATCGTCGGTACGATTCTTCAGCTCCTTTAAATAAGCTTGGTCTTTGACCTTGTCTATAAAAAACTGATTCACGTATTCAACGGCATCAATTCCGTAGAATTCTTTGGCGACTCTAGGGAAATCCAGGTTGCTGATTTCACCTTTACGTAAAGGCTGTCTCAATGACCATTCGGCCTGCGACTTTTTTAAGAATATTGGTGATTCTTTTAGTACGTAGGGCAAAGACATGGCCTCGAAGGTGGCCTGAGTAGTATTTTTTAAAAATTGACGACGTTTCATAACCGGTTGTGATATTGGTGAATTTTAGCATTATTGTAGACCAAAGTACGAATAATTTTCCATCTGCCATGCACAGCCTATTGCCGACCCTTTTACTCTTTCTATTCGTTGCCTGTCAACCTTCTTCACCACCTGAAGAGCAAGTTGAAGAAAATAGCTTACGCAATGTACTGATTATCATTGGCGACGATCATTCGGCCAACGTACTGGGCGCGTACGGAAACAATCTCATTCGCACCCCTAATCTGGATCGGATGGCGGATCGGGGAGTTCGGTTCAATCGGGCTTATGCGAACGCTCCGCTTTGCTCGGCTTCACGACAATCCCTGATCACAGGAAAATATACCCACGCTACTGGGGTTACACTTTTGAGGACATCGTTTCCGGAGGAAGAAGTGACTATTGCCGATCATCTAAAGTCTCAGGGCTACCGCACCGGCATTATTGGAAAAAACCACTTTAATAACCAGAAAAATCACGGCTTCGACGTAAAGATTGAGCGACGCGACTACTTTTCTTATCGGGAGCAGAATCCCGGCCAGCCAATACCAGATTCCGTAGCCGTACGTCCTCCCTGGAAGCCGTTTCGCGACCCGGCCCGTATCTGGTTAAATGCTGATGCGCTACCTGGTAACCACTACGATGCCGATGACATCGGTACCTGGTACTCTGAGCAGGCCATGCGCTTCTTAGCTGAGAATCAGGATACCAGCTTTTGCCTAGTGGTGGGCTTTCATGAGCCCCATTCTCCCTTTAATTTTCCCATCGAATATACCGATAAGTACGATCCAGCTACTATACCCTTACCAACTGGAAGCAGTGAAGACGACCGTTGGATTCCCGAAATATTTCGGGACTTGACTGAAGAAGAACGGAAAGGGATTGTGTCAGCCTACTTTGCTTCGGTAGAGTATCTAGACAAGAATGTAGGATTGATCTTAGATCAACTAGATAAGTTGGGATTAGCCGAAAATACCCTGGTAGTTTATTTAGGTGATCACGGGTATCTGTTGAACGACCATAAACGCTTTGAGAAGCATATGATGTGGGAACCGGCTGTCAGAGCTCCGCTACTAATGCAAGGTGGTGAGAAATTACCGGCTGGCCTAACCTTAAAGCCAATGGTAGAGTTTGTGGATGTGGTTCCTACCGTGCTAGAAGCTATTCAAGCTCCCTTACTCTCATCCGCCCAAGGAAAAAGCCTGATGCCCCTCATAGATAAAGAAACCACTGAACACAAGGAGTTTGTGTTTTCGGAATTTCTAGCCGACAATAAAGCAATGGTACGTAGCGACCGCTGGAAGTATATTTTCACTACCGGAAAAAGAGATTTAGCCCAGGGATACGCCACGGGGAACCCGCCCCCAGGAATCACCCATCGGCTGTACGATGTAGTTAATGATCCCAATGAAACTAAGAATCTTTATTCCGATCCAGCTTTAGCCGATACAGTACAATTATTGCAGAAGGAATTAATCAATTGGTTTAGAGAAACTCACCCAAATCCGGATTCGGTAAGCCGGGAATGGACAGTGGAACAGCAATTAATTTCGTTTTGCGAACCACCGGACGCCCAACCTGAAATTGATGCGAAGTAGATGTTCGTCAGCAGTCACACGAATCAGTTCCGGCTGAAGTTGTATTCACAACTTCATTTTCGCTCAATGACTTGAGAGCTGCACAATCAGGTTTAATCTGATAGTCAATTGGCACCCCTCGCTGGTCTAGTTCCAGATATAGGCATTCCTGAAATAGCTCCTTTAGCTTTTGGCGTCCCCGTTGCACCCGCGATTTTGCCCCCGATACTGATAGATCTAACATCTCAGCGATCTGCTTTTGAGGTATCCCTTCAATCTCACTCAGCCTTAATGGAGCGGCATATTTAGGTGGTAAGCAATTGATCAAAGCCGGAATAAGCACCGAAAGGTCAGGGGGCAAATCTGTTGCTTCAAACTCTGACGCTGATCCTTCCTCGTTTTGTAGAGATAACGACTTTGATCGCTCCCGGTAATAGTCATATAGTGTGCGACGGGTAATCTGGTACAACCAAGCTCGAATATTCTTTATTGCGGAAAGTTCTTCGCAGTTACGATGTACTTTCATTAACACGTCGCTTACAAGCGCTTCACTTTGGCTATGGTCGGCTAATTGGTTGTTCACGAAGCGAAGTAGTTCGTCGCGGTACTGCTCAAAAACCGGAAATACCCGCTGGCAGGTATCTCCTTCTATTCTTTGTAGTGAGTCCTTGTTCATGACTAGTTGGGGCAACAAGCATCTTCACAGCAGCTGGCTGATGCTGCCGGCACTTCATTCTCAACTGGCTCCACCGAAGCTTTACTCACTGCTGAGGCACCGTGGGTCTGAAATATTTCCCAGGAAACGCCCTGTGGATCAGCAATCCACGATTTGGTAGAATGAGCATAGCAGCAAATGGTTTCGCCCTCCTTAAATTGCTTGCCTTCAATCTGATCAAGCCGAGTGAATAAATCGTTACGTTCTTGCTCAGTATCGGTCTGGATACCCAGGTGTCCAATGCCACCTTCCTCACCAGAAAGGTTGATTGAGAAGTTTACAAGCGGATCATCCAGCATCCACTTAGCATAATCTGATTTAAGAACGGTGGGCTTACTAGCGAATAAACTTTCGTAGAAAGCAACTGAAGCATCTAAATCTTGAACCTTTACGTTGATGTGTAATCGTTTCATAGTCTACTAGTTTAAAGTTAATGAATGAATTATTAAGTGATGGAATGAAAAACATACCATTCAATCATTCATTCAGCTAGAAGACGCAGAAGTCAAGAAAAAGACGCAAATTTTATCAATTATTTTTACTCAACACCTGATACGTCTGCTCAGCGATGGCTAACTCCTCATTGGTGGGCACTACCAAAATCTTTACTTTACTGCTTGCTCGCTGCAATTGTCGGATGCCGGATAAATGCTCTTGATTCTTCTCGACATCCAGCTCAATACCCAAGTTTTCTAATCCTGCGAGACTTCTCTCCCGGACAATATCACTATTCTCCCCTACTCCAGCAGTAAAAATTAGAGCATCTACTTCACCTAGCACTGCCATGTACGCACCAATATATTTTTTAATTCGGTAGCAGTACATCTCCAGGGCTAATTGCGCCATTTTATCTCCCTGCGCCCGTAGTTTTAGTACCTCTCGTAAGTCGTTTTCTCCTGTAATTCCCTTCAGGCCACTTTCCTGGTTAAGTAGTTGGTCAATTTCCGAGGGAGACATATTGGCTTGGTTACTCAGAAAAAATGGAATAGACGGATCAATATCCCCGCTACGCGTTCCCATCATCAAGCCCGCCAGGGGACTAAGCCCCATCGAAGTATCAACACTTTGTCCATTTTTCACCGCCGTCATGCTACAGCCATTGCCCAAATGTATCGTAATTAGATTAGTTTCACTCATAGGTTTATCGAGAAAACTAGCTGCCTGCTTCGTTACGTACTGATGCGAAGTGCCGTGCATACCGTACACGCGAATGCCATACTGTTCGTATAGTTTATTCGGAATTGGGTACCGGAAAGCGTGAGGAGGTAAAGTAGCGTGAAAAGCGGTATCAAACACCGCTACCTGCTGGGCCTGAGGAAAAACCCGCCGACTTACCTGAATCCCCTGAGCGTTGGGTGGGTTATGCAGCGGAGCCAGTATCGCAAGCTCGTTCACCTTATCTAACACTTCTTCAGAAATCAGCATGGGTTGGCTATATTCCTCCCCACCGTGGACTACTCGGTGACCAATAGCATCCAGGGTAGAATCAACCAGTACACGCTCCGTTAGAAAATCAGCAATCCACTGTAACCCCTCTTCATGATTTTGTACAGGTTGGCTTAACCGTTCACGCTGCCCTCTGAACTCTACCTGAATATCTGCTTCCTCACTACCAATTTTTTCTACCAAACCCGCCGCCACTAATTCTTCGTGGGGCATGGTGTATATTCTGAATTTGATAGAGGAACTACCCGAGTTTAGTACTAAAATATTCATTACGAATGAGTTATCAATTTACCCCTGAGTGATCCCACGATTTAGCAATAATTCCTCTTAAATGATAACATCACCTCTACTGTTTATATGAAAAAATACCCAGGTCTATACTAACTCAGTTTACCAACCTAAACAAAGTGCTCCCCAGCTACTTATCGGTTACTATCGGAGGGACATCGGTTTGTTTGGATACTTTGTAAAATAATCGGTAGAGTACCGGAACCAATACCAGCGTGATCACCGTGGCAAAGAGTAATCCGAAGATGATACCAATCGCTAGGGGCTCCCACATTTCGCCCCCGCCTAGCCATAGCGGGATCAAACCCAATGAGGTGGTGAAGGTAGTGAGCAGGATGGGCCGGAATCGTTCCTGAGCCGCCGCTAGTATGGCATCGTAGGGGCTCCTTCCGTTTTCGTCTAGCTCCAATTGAATCCGGTCAATAAGCACAATCGCATTATTGATCACAATACCTGCTAGAGAAATGATTCCAAGAAACCCAGTGAAGCTCAGATTGGTATCGGTGATTAATAGGCCACCTACGACTCCAATAATGCCAAACGGAACAGCCAGTAGTACGATGCTACTCTTCCGCACCGAGTTAAATTGCATCACGAGCAGTAAGATGATAATGAATAGTGAAATAGGTAGCTTGGCTACCACCGCTCCCATAGCATCCCCGCTTGCTTCGGACTCACCACCAAGTTCATACGTATACTCAATGCCCCACTCCGCTCGCTGCTCTTCCAGCCAATTCGCTATTTGACTCGTCACCTTCGTCGCAGTGTAACCAGCCTCGAGCTGAGATTCTACGGTAATGGTCCGATTAAGATCTCTTCTAATGATTTTAGCCAACTGCCAGTCTACACTAATGTCAGCCACTTGTGCCATGGGTACTGTTTTACCCGTTCGTTGACTGTAGATGCTCACTCCCTCTAGGTCTTCGTAAGCTACTTCCAAATTACCCTTCGTTCGCATCGCGATGGGAATATTATCCTCTTCTTCCCGGTATTCCCCCACTGTATAGCCCGACAAGGTGGTGTAAGACGATAAGGCAACGTCCTGATTAGTCAACCCATTGTAGCTCAGCTTGGATTGATTAATGTCTACGTAAATCTTCTTGATTTTTGGACCCCAATCGTCGTCTACGTTGCTGGTTCCGGCAATCGTCCGTAGCTGCCCTTTCGTTTCTGAAGCAATCTTAGTCAACTTTTCGGCATCGGGACCACTGATTCTGATCTGGATGGGTACGCTGGCTCCACCGCCACTCGTTAGTCTTTTCACCGTAACCTTAGCATCCGGCAAGTTATTGAACGCAAACTGATTAATCTGATCGATTACCAACTGGTTATCATCGCTGGAAGACGTATTGACCAGCAGGTGGGCGTAGTTGGTTTGCTTCGGACTGGGCTGATACCCCAAATCGTAAGACTTGGGCCCTTCACCAATAAAAGAAGACCAGTCTTGAACGCCCTGCGGTCTAACATCGTTGATGAGAAGACTATCCAAAAAGTATTTTTCTAAACTCAGAACCTGAGCGGCAGTCGTTTCTAAGCTGGTTCCGGTAGGTAACGTCACATTCACCGTCACCAGATTACGATCACTATCTGGCATAAAAACAAACCCTAGTTTGCCCATTCCGACAAAAGAGAGCGCTAGGCAACTTAGCACTGCTAACAAAACAATCGCTGGCTTAGCTAATGCCCACACAATGATTTGTTTGTAGTATACTACGAGTCTATCAAAGAAACCTGGCTTTTGATTATCCGTATTTTGCTTCACCCGGATGAATATAATAGCCAGCATGGGTACAATGGTTAGTGCCATGAGCCAGGAAGAAAGCAGCGTAATGGTAATGACGGAAAATAACGGCCCCATAATTTCACCCATTACTGAGTCGGCAATGAAAAAAGAGAGGAAGGCTGCCGAGGTCGTCAGAGAGCTAGTCAGCAGAGGAACCATCAGTTCTTTACTAGACGAGATGGCGGCGTCCAGTGCCTTGCTACCGCGTTCCATTTTCACCATCATGGATTCAGCCATCACGATAGCGTTATCCACCAACATACCCAGTGCCATAATTAGAGCCGCCAGCGAAACCTGATTGAGCCCAATATCAAACACCCTCATTAAAAACAGAGACATCACAATAGCCGTAGGGATCAAACTCGCCACTACAATTCCAGTTCTAAGCCCGAGGAACATCAGCATGACCGCTAATACGATGACCACACTCTGAATGAGATTGGAAAGAAAATCGCTAACACTCGCGGAAACCGACGTATCCTGAGATGCAATTCGCTGAGCGGCAATGCCCACCGGAAGGGTTTGGTTGAAACCTGCCACTAGCTCATCTACCTCTTCACCTAATTGAACGATATTAGCCCCTTCTTTCAGTGAAATATGCAGTCCAATCGCAGGCTGACCGTTCATCCTTACGATAGACTCTCGGGGAGAGATATAGTCTTCGTAGACCTCGGCAATATCCTTTAAGTAGACCGTTTCCTGACCATTTCCTACGGCAATGAGCATATTTTGAATATCCTCAGTCGTTTCGAAATTCCCCGAAGGCTCGAGAATAACCCGCTCATCCTCGATATTAATCTCACCCGCGGGAATAATAATATTTGTGCTGGATATAGCATTCTGGAGTTCATTGGCTGATAACTCGAGCTTCGCCAGCTCCGCATCATTGTAATCAATAAATATTCGGCGTTCTACCACTCCCGAAAGTTCTACTTTGGCGGCATCCTGTAATCGGATCAGCCTATTTCTAAGTTGATCGGCGTACTGTTCCAGCTCCTTAGGTTCGTAACCATCATTTCTTAAGCCTACTACAATGCCGTAGGTCACCCCTACATCTTCATCTTTCAAGTCTGGACCTTGGGTAACCCCGGAAGGTACTTCCACATTATCAATTTTTCTTCTCAAACGGTCCCAAACGGGTCTGAGATCAGACTCATCTACGCTTTCTTTCAGGGAAACTTTAATGATAGAGATACCCGTTCTCGATTCACTTCTGATGTAATCTATTTCTGGAATCTCCTGCACAACTTTTTCGATTGGGTCCGTTACCAACAGCTCCATTCGTTCGGGGCTAGCCCCAGGAAAAATCGTAACAATATTCGCCGCTCGGACCGTGAAGGGTGGCATACTATCTCGGGGTAGTAAGGCATAGCCAGTGATCCCCAGAATAATGATGATGCTCAGCAGCAGGTAGGTGACCCGGTTATTATTGATCGCAATAGCAGTAAGGTTCATCATTATTCAGTTAAAAGTGCGACTTTCATTCCATCATAAAGCGTTCTCAATCCCGCGACCGCTACAATTTGACCCTGAGTTAGACCCGACCGTACGATGAACCCACCAGAAGTCAGGTTCCCAATCTCTACCGTCATCTTCTTTGCCTCGTGTACCTGATCGTCAATTGGACTCAGGATGTACACGAATTGTCCGCTTTCATCTTCGCCCACCGACGTTACCGGATCAACCAACTGTTACTCCTTTTTTTCGTTCTCAAAGCTGAATGTAACCTCAACTGGCATTCCGGGTCGTAAGCCATCGGTGGGATTCGTAAGAGAGGAAATTACGGGATAAGTACCTCCGGCAGAGGTATAACCCACTTCGGTGATGACCCCGCTCAATTCGCTGGATAACGTGGGGATTCTTACGCTGGTTGCACTCCCCTGCTTAACCTGACTGATGTATCTTTCGGGCACACCTACCTGGGCTTCTATATCGTCCGAATCTTCTCGGCTCATGATCAAGATAGCCTGCCCGGGATTGACCACTTCGTTCGTCTCGGCATTTACCGAAGACACAATGCCGGACATGGGAGCCGTAATTGTCGCGTAAGAAACCTGAGACCGCTGGGTATCTAGCCTTTTCAAGGAGATTTCGTAGGAGCTTTGGGCACTGGATAACGTGCTCTTGGCCTGCTCGTAGTCACTCAAGGAGGCATTATTAGTCTGGTAGAGTTGCTTGATGCGCTTAAAGCTGGAGGAGGCTGTTTCTAATTGAACCTGGGCATTGGTGGCATCCAGTTGAGCCTGCTCAAGTACCAGTAAGGCATCGGTTTGGTCTAATTGGGCAAGTAGCTGTCCTTTTCTGATACGCTGACCTACGGTAACATTCAACCGAGTAACAAGTCCTCCAGTGCGAAAGCTCAATTTCGTCTCCGAACCGGATAGGGTAATTCCGGTAAAGGTTCGAGTAGTTAAGCCTCCCAATGACTCTACCACTCCGTATTTGATGGGTTTAACCAATTCTTTTTTTTCTTGCTCACTTGCGCTACCGCAACCATAGAGGAAAACTAGGGAAAGAAGTACTAGGTACAGATATTTCATTGTGCTTATCAATTTTGATTATTCAAGTATTGTTGTAGTCGGTCATTAAAATCCTGAAACTGATCTTCGGACATCAGCATCATAAAAAAGCCCAGGTTAAATTCTAATTGAAGGTGGGCTTGGATATACTCGTATATGGAAAAAGCCGATGCCAAGCTGGCTTCCAATGCCGCTTGCTGGGCGTCAATCAGTTGGGTAATCGTCACCTGACCTTGTTTGTAGTTTTCCTGAACCAACTCAAAGTTTTCCCGAGCGCTCTCCGATGCTAATTTGCTATTTTCAATGTTCATAGTCGCCCGTAATAAATCAATCACCCCCGCCCGAACGCCTAGCTCCAGATTCTGATCCAGTAGTGTTCGGGAATTACCTAATTGATCAAGCTGAATCTTAGATTGCTGAACGGCGGCTCTTCGGCTCTGACCACTAAAAATGGGCAATGACAGAGAGACTCCAGCTGACCAGGAGTTTTCCTGAAATTCAGTCATCCCCAATGCCATGGCGGATGCATCTATGGTAGACCCAACACCACCCCGCTCTAGAATCTGTGAGGTTTGTGCCTGTAGGGCAACCGTAGGCATGTAGAACAATCGCTGGTTTTGGGTGAGTTGACGCTGGGTGGCGTAGATATTTTCTAGCAGTGCTTTTTTATTAGGGTTTTGATGCTGACTTTCTGTCACTAGAAAGTCCGATAAAACTTGTAGGCTTTGGGGCGTATTTACAACTTCGGCCAGTTGGCTTTCGCGAAAATCTGTAAATAGCTCATCCTCTAAGGATACATCTTCTACTTCAAACTCTGCTTCCAAAGTATTAGCCAGTAGTGTGTTTAGCTGTAGTTTTGTCGACAGAAGTGTAGTTTGAGCATCAATCACCGACTGAGTAGCAAAAGCCAATTCTGACTCCCAACGGTAGAGGTCAGCATTACTAGATGCGCCCAGGTTAACCCGAATATCGGCGAGGTCCTTATTCTTTCGCGTATTCAGCAGATTTTCCTGTTGTATCAACACATTCGTTTTAGCTGACAAGACATTTAGATAAGCGGTGTACGTCTCGAGGAGCACGCGCAACACTTCCGCTTCAGTGTTGTACTCCTGCGCCTTTTCTAGGTACTTTGCAATTTTGATAGCAGCCACCGCCTGTTCCGAATAGATTAACTGAGTAAAGGTAAGATCAGCGGTTAACGCCTTCTCGGGAGAATTAAAAGCGGCGTTGGCTCGTTCTTCGTTAATCTGCGAGGCAGTAAGCCCAGCATCCAATGAAGGGAGCATATTTGCTCTAGCTAACTTTACCTGCATCTCGCTGAGCGCTATATCCTGATAACTAAACTGAATATCGAGGTTCGCCTTTAAAGCTTTTTCAGCAATTTCCTCGAAGGAGTACGTTTTGCCCACTTCGTCATCACTCCCTAGCAGCGTAGCGGTAAACAGCACTTCAAAAGGAATGGGAAGTTGGATTTTTTTTGCCGTGGCAATATTGATGTACAGATTCTGTTTGGTATCTAGCGTTACCGGCATTTGCGCCAGGTCTGACCCCGATATGATCTCATCAGTCATAATAGCGAGTTTCCGGATCAACTGATTCAGGTCATTTTCATTCGCCATCGATGCGAGCACTCCATACTCCAGCAACTGAGCGTTACCCGTGAATGTGGGAATTTTACGCTCATTCAGTTGATTGATCAGAAGTCGGATTTGTGACTCACCCTGACTAAACAGCACCGTAAAATAGGCCGCATCGATTTCAGCAGGTAGTTGATCGACCAACTGCTCGGTATCAGCACCCACCGGAATGATCGTTATTGCAGTATTTAACTGGGTGGTCAAGGAATCAATCAGGTTCTGGGCTTTTTGATCATTGACTGTTAATACCGCATTCTCATCAATAAATACTACTACATTTTTGAAATCATAAATTTTACTAAAAGCTGCCAGTTCTATTTCCAAATCCTGGGTTGGCCAGATGTAGGTAAAGTTCTTCTTTCCCGAAGTTCCGTTCACGTAGGGAATTTCCTGTACCAAGGGATCAATCACCCCTAACGCTACTACGGGTACTGGGAGGTCATTCAACAACGAGAGGCCTTTGGTGGTGATACTACCTAAACTAAGGACGACATCAACTTGACCATTTAGTTGATTATAATACCTTTGCGCGGACTCAATATCAGCAACTCCCAAAATGGTAGTATCTAGACGGACTGCTTGTAGTGCCCCAGTGGTTTGATCAATTTCTCGCACCACCTGATTGATAACTTCTTCTAGGTTGGGTGATTGCTCTAGATCAGAAATTACTCCGATATTGACTGACTGGGCTTGGATGGAGAAACTGCCTAAAAGCAGTAAGCAACTTATTGCAAATTTCATAGCTTGGATTGGTAGAATGATGAACTATTTAACTTGGGGCCACTCCAGTTCTCGTGATAGTAAGCCTGCATCTACCTCAAGGAGAAGTACTGCATCTTTCACTTCGCATTCTACATCATACAGCCGCTTTCTTTCCTTAGAGTAGATCTTACCAACCCATTTACCTTGGTTGTACTCCAGGTTGAGCACCTCAATGGCAGAGTCTCTTTCTCCCTTAGGGTTGATCGGGTTCCCGATGTATCGTTCCCCTACTTGGTGGACTTCTACCTTGGCTTCACCGGCATCCCAAACCGCAATGATTTCATCGTGCTTATCTTGAGCAAATAAGTGAGTGGATATGATACATAAGGGAATCATAAACCAATAATTGATATTTTTCATGCTGATATAATTTTGAATTCGTGGCAAAACTATTTCTGCCGTCAATCAACACGAAAAAAGATTCACGAACGGTCAGCATCAATGAACCAGATGACGATTTTAATGCATAAAACTCTTTAATTATCAAAGTGTGACCTTCGTGCATCAAAACCAGCATTTCATTCATTTAATAAGGTTTCCACCAAATCTGAGTATATTTTTGTTCTAATGAGTAGCGCACTATCCAAGTCAGAACGAATTCTTAAAGTAGGTCCCTACATACTTTGGTTTGGGTTACATACTATTATCGGTTTACTACTTTTTAGTGATAGAGGTCTGAAAGAGACTGTTTACTTTTTGGTCATTTTTGTTGTTTTAGGTTCCCTCAATATCTGGCTTTTTGGATATAAGCTTTTTCCAGAATACTTAGCCCGAGAAGGAAAAATCAATTTCCGAATAAGCTTATTAATTGGTATTAATATCATTCTGTTTGTCTTGGGGATTTATGCTCCTACAATTATGGATGAGATGTTAGATGTAACCCAAATCGCGGATCAATATGCTCCTAAATCAGTTCGGATAGCCTTATGGATACTGATGGTACTGCTGGGAATTACTTACATGGCTAGCATTCGGGTAACCAGTGTTTATCACCTTAGAGACCTGCAACGAATTGAGCATAAAGCGGAAAGGGCGGAGGCCGAGCTGAAGTTGCTCAAAAGTCAAATAAGCCCGCACTTCTTGTTCAATACCCTCAATAATATTTACGGACTTGCCTACCTGGGAGATGAAAGAGCGGCGGAGATGATCTCTAAACTATCCAAGTTGTTACGGTATTTATTATATGATTGCGATCAGCCTGAAGTGCCTTTATTACGGGAAAAGGAGCTGATCGAGAATTACCTAAGTATTCAGCTGCTCAAGCACGAAGAATCGGTGAATGTGGATTTCTACCACGCCGGAATAACGAATCGTGATAAGATTGCTCCCATGATTCTCATCAACTTTATTGAAAACTGTTTTAAACACTCCGATCTGGAAAGTAATCCCCAAGGTTGGATCAAAATCAGCCTCGAGGTAGAAGATCATAAGCTTAATTTTCGCGCTGAAAATACGACTGAGAAAAAAATTGAAGAACTTCCAGTTGACCGTAAAGGAATTGGGTTGACAAATTCGTTGAAACTTTTACAAGCCAATTATCCCGAAAAACATAAGGTGGAGATTCGTGAGGAAGATCAGGTTTATCAGCTAGACTTAACGATTACATTATGAAAATGAAATGCCTTATCGTCGATGATGAAAATATTGCCCGAAAAATTCTTTCGGATTATGTGAGCAAGGTGCCTGAGTTGGAATTAGTGGCTACTTGTGGCTCGGCACTTCAGGCGCTTAATCACATTAAACAGGACCAGGTAGATGTGTTGTTTCTCGACATTCAAATGCCCGACCTTACCGGGTTGGATTTCCTGAAAATTATACCCAACCGACCCGCTACCATTTTGACTACCGCATATTCGGAGTATGCCGTGCAGAGTTATGAACTGGATGTAGTAGACTACTTACTGAAACCAATTGATTTCGATAGGTTTTATAAAGCGATTACCAAAGTCATCGCCCTCAACGATACTAAAGTTGATTACCCCGTCAATACTAGCTCCCTTCAACCCACGGATAAACTATTTATTAAGGCTGATAATAAGATCATCAGAGTTGCATTTGATGAAATAGTTGTCATTAATGGTGATGGGCCTTATGTGCAGATTATCACTGCCGATGGTCGCAAGATTATGTCATTACAATCTATGCATAAGTTGGAGGAGCTGCTGCCCACAAATTTTTACCGAATCCATCGCTCCCACATAGTAAACATCGACCATATAGATAGCATTGATGGTAATATGATTAGACTAAAAGACCATGTTGCCACATTGAGCAAAAACAAACGAGACGAATTCCTAAAATTAATTGATCAACTCAATTTACTGGGAGATTAACTCATTGGGTAAAAGCTGCACATGTGCTTCCCTATGTTGCTCTTACCTAATATTTGGGCTGGGCTTTTTTGCTTATTCGGCAGTACTCTGCGCCTGAATAGCAGTAATTACCACGGTATTGACAATATCAGTCACGGTACATCCCCGACTTAAATCGTTAACTGGTTTCTTTAAGCCCTGCAGTACCGGACCAATTGCTACCGCTCCGGTCTCCCTTTGTACGGCTTTGTAAGTGTTATTACCTGTATTCAAATCCGGGAAAATTAGTACGGTAGCGTAGCCGGCAACTTCCGAACCCGGAATTTTTTTCACCCCTACCTCTTTATCTACCGCCGCATCGTACTGAATCGGTCCCTCAACTTTCAAACTCGGTATCCTATCCTTTACTAGTTCCGTAGCCTTACGTACCCGGTCTACGTCCTCCCCCTGCCCCGATTCACCGGAAGAATACGAGAGCATGGCGATTTTGGGTTCAATTCCAAATGAGTCACTAGTTTGCGCCGATGAGATAGCAATCTCGGCTAGTTCTTCGGCAGTAGGATTAGGATTAATTGCACAATCTCCGTAGACCAGTACCCGATCCGGTAAGGCCATGAAAAATACTGAAGACACCAATGATACTCCGGGTTTGGTTTTAATCAGTTGCAATGCAGGTCGTATTGTATGTTGGGTAGTATGGGCTGCCCCCGATACCATTCCGTCGGCCAGTCCCTCCAGCACCATCATGGTCCCGAAATAGGATACATCCACCACTGTATCGCGGGCGATGTCCATATTTGCTCCTTTGTGCTTTCTAAGCTCTACAAAGCGTTCGGCAAATTTGATTGTTTGTTCCGCTTCACTAGGGTCTACCAGATTTACCCGATCCAAATTAATCCGAAGGCCCAACCGGCTAATGCTGTTTTTTATTTCATCTACTTTGCCAAGAATAGTCAATTCAACAATATCCTGCTCCAGCAATATTTCCGCTGCCTTCAAAATTCGATCATCACTGCCTTCTGGTAAAACAATATGCTTCTTATCGGATTTTGCCCGTTGGATCAAGTTATACTGAAACATACGAGGAGTCATTCCTCGCTGTTTTACATTTGTCACTGTTTCCTGCAAAGCATCAGTATCGATATACTTTTCAAAAAGTTGCTTACTCAGTTGAATCTTAGATTCATTATCCGGGGTGATGTACGAAATTATCTTGCTGATTTTGGAAACAGTTCCGTAGGTATTATCCGGTACCGATAAAATAGGAACAATATCCGGAATACCATCCAGTAGCCGGGCAATAGGCTTTTCCGGCTTAAATTTCGTGGTGAGCAACACCCCCGAAATGTCAGGATAGTTTTTTGACTGATGAGCTTGCAGGGCACTAAGCAGAATATCCGCTCTATCACCTGGTGTGATTACCAAACACTGATCGGTAATGTAGGGTAAATAATGCTGAAGTTGAGTAGCAGCTACCGAATAATGGTAGGTCTGGCGATCAAGCTGATCCGCACCGTATAAAATTTCGGCTTCAAGATGATCGCAAATTTCTCGAATGGTAGGACTTTGTAGCACCCGATTACTAGGAATGACCCCCAGAACTACATCTTTATTGGCAACCCTATTCTGTAGTCCTAGTAATAACTCATGGGCTAGCTCCGGCTTGGATCGGTTGATGATGACCGATAGCACTTCACACTCATTATCAACAAATGATTCGTAGCTAATTTGTACCGGACTCAGAATGTCTTCTATAGAATCATACTGATCGCCCCGCGCTAACAGCAGTACCGGACACCCTAAATTTTTGGCAAAGTCTACGTTAATATTAAAGTCTAGCGTAGCGTTCTCATCGGTAAAATCGCTGCCCTCGCAAAGCACAAAATCACATTCACTTTCCAGCGCTTTATACTTCTCAATGACCCGGTCCAGCACCTGATCATATTTCCCGGCCAAAATCAGCTCCCGGGCTTCCCGACGGTGATAACCAAATGAATCGTCGTAGGATTGCTTAAGTTGAAAATGCTCTAGCAACAGGTGGATATTCTTATCTTTTTGTTGAGCCGTACCGCTAATCAGTGGCCGGAAAATACCAACCCTTTCCGTTTTTCGCAGTATCATTTCGAGCATCCCCAGGCATACTAAAGACTTACCGGTATGAGCCTCGGTGGTGGTAACATATAACGAACTTGCCATCTACTTTTCGTGGTTTAACTATAGATAGTTGTAAGATTAGCAAGTTACAGGTTTTTGAGCGTTAGTCCACAGCCGACAGATCACAAATTATTATTCATCTGCTAGTAGCTTCAATCATTGCTCATTGTACATTGTTAACTGCACATTGTTATCATGTTTTCTGTTTACGCTATTTAGCAGCGGGGAACAAAATGTTGTTCAGTATAAGC
>CAKZYJ010000482.1 GCA_937884755.1 uncultured Flammeovirgaceae bacterium | reverse complement strand
TTGACCTTGGTAGGCTTTTTGCTAGGTATTCTGGTGAGTCGTGTGGGACTATGGCTAGTATCCAATTTGATGGAGGCAAGCTATCACTATTCTTTTTCAGGATGGGGTTGGCTGGCCGAAGAGTGGTGGCTACTGGCGAGTGCCTTAGCTATTGGGCTGCTTGCTTCCCTGCTCCCAGCGATTCGTGTATTTCGAATCAATATTTCTAAAACATTGGCTGATGCGTAGACTGATAATCATACTTGTGCTGTTTATCGCTACTTCGGGGTGGGCGCAAACTGAAATCACCTGGCTAACCCTCACGGATGTAAAATTCTCCCGAAAATACTTTGAGGAGGTAGATGAATATCTGTTTTATCCTGAATTCGGAGCTTCGGTGAAAGCCCTGGAAGGCCAAGAAGTGTATCTGCAGGGTTATATGTTTCCAATTGCCCCGGAAGAAAATATTTTCATTCTTTCCCGCTATCCTTTTGCTTCCTGCTTTTTCTGTGGCGCTAGCGGTCCGGAATCTATCGTAGAGTTGATGCTTAAACCCGGTCATCCAAAATTCCAAATGGATCAGACGGTGACCATTCAGGGTAAATTACGACTCAACCAGGACGATATTGATTATTGTAATTACATCTTGGAAGAGGCCGAGGTTTACGAGGAATAATAACTATCTTTTTTCAAGATCACATTCGATTGGTATTCAACCGGTGTGAATATCCATCGGGTCAGGAATGCTGTTGTATAAAAAGTTCTATCGAATTATTGAACGAGCAAGCACTGCTTAACCTTGTACGATAGGACCTCTTCCGTATGATGATTGTAGGATACGCACATGCTGAGATCGAGAGGTTCAATAGGCTGAATAGTTATCCGAGTACCTACCTGGATTCCCTTATCGGTTAGAAAAAGTATTAACTCTTTTGCGTTAGTACCAACAGTATGAAGTACCACCTATTTACCAGCGTGGAAATCAGATACTTTTTGTTTGTTAGATTAATCTAAATTTTTATTTTTGTAAATAAAAAATATAAATACAGATATACAAAATATCGCTTATGAAGTACCTAACTATACTAACACTATTTTTCTCATGTCTAGCAACGTATACTTACGGACAAACCACGGAAAACAGGGGAACGCTGAGCGGAAAGGTTAGCACGGGTGATGATGGATTACCCTTCGCCTCCATACAACTGATGGGAACCAATATAGGAACCAATGCCGATGAGCAGGGTAATTTTCGTCTTGAGGATGTGCCGGTCGGACAACAAACACTAAAGATCAGCCAGGTAGGTTATCAGTCCTTGACCCGCACAGTAGAAATTAAAGGGGGGCAAACAACCCAACTCGATATTGATCTCAACGAAGATCTACTGAACCTAGAGGGTGTAGTAGTTTCGGGTACGCGCTACGAACAAGACAGAGTGAGCAACCCCGTGGTGGTAGGCGTAATCGGAGAAAAATTATTCAATGCCACCCAGTCTATTGCTATCTCTGAGGGACTTAATTTCCAGCCAGGGGTGCGGGTGGAGACCAACTGCCAAAATTGCGGGTTTACCCAGGTTCGCCTCAATGGCCTGGAAGGTTCGTATTCCCAAATCCTGATCAATAGCCGCCCCATCTTCAGTGCGTTGAACAGCGTTTACGGGCTGGATCAAATCCCTGCCAACATCGTAGAGCGGGTCGAGGTAGTACGGAGCGGAGGGTCTGCCCTCTACGGTTCTAACGCCATTGCCGGCACGATCAACATTATCACCAAAGACCCAGTAGAAAATACCTGGGAAATCAGGTCGAACACCGCATTAATTGGTGGTGAAGCAGTAGACCAAACATTTAACTTTAATGGTTCCGTAGTAAATGAGTCGCTCACCAGCGGGGTCACCTTTTACGGCATGAGCCGCCATCGCGACAGCTACGATGCCAACGGCGATGGTTTTACCGAATTGGTACGGCTAGAAAATACCGTGCTGGGGGCAAAAGCCTTCTTTAAGCCAGGAGAAGACAGTAAAATCACCTTGGATTTTAGCGCATTGGAAGAATACCGAAGAGGAGGTGACCGCCTGGATTTGGCACCACACTTTACAGATATTACCGAGGAGCTTGATCATAATACCTTCATTGGGGGCATTAATTATGAACAATGGAGTAAAAACGACAAGAATAAATTTTCCCTCTATGCCTCGACACAAAGTACGCAACGAGATAGCTACTACGGCGGTTTAGGTGGAGGAAGGACCCCTGAGGATAGCACGCTGGCCATCAACGCATACGGTTTGACGGATGACTTGGCAGTAGTGGCTGGGGTACAGTACAATCATTATTTCAACAACAATGATGTGATTATCCTAGGAATCGAGAATCAGTACTACGATACCCGCGATGAGATTCAAGGATATAACCGCCTGATTGACCAGCAAGTCAATACCACTGGATTCTTTGCGCAATATGAATGGAAACCAAACGAAAAGTTTATGGCTTTGCTGGGTGGTAGATACGATGTCTCTAATGTAGATGGAATTTATACCGTAGGGGGTATCAATAGATCGGCAGATGTCACCGTAGGTGTTTTCAGTCCTCGGGCCACCCTATTGTACCAAGTCAATGAAAATCTAAGGTTCAGAGGCGGCTATGCCCGGGGATTCCGGGCGCCACAGGCTTTCAATGAAGACCTACATATTTCATCCGTAGGGGGAGAACCACTTTTTGTCATCCTTTCAGATGATTTGGACAAAGAAACCTCGAATGCCTTTACTGGTTCGCTGAACTACACCAAAAGTATGGGTTTGGCGCAATTCAATTTATTAATCGAGGGTTTTTATACCCAATTGCAAAACCCTTTTACCCAAGTGAGCACGGGTGTTCAGCTTCCCAACGGATCTATTATAGAAGAAGTGAGAAACGGAGAAGGTGCCACAGTGTCGGGCGTAAACTTTGAAGCGGGTTACTCGCCTTCCGGTAAATTTGCTTTCCAGTTGGGAGGTACCGCTCAGCAATCAAATTATTCAGAGACTCAAGTAATTTTTGAGCCGGAAGAGGGAGATGAGAATGCGATTACAGTAGATGAATTTGTGAGAAACCCCAATCTTTATGGTTACTTCACCTCCTTCTACAATGTAACAGAGGCCTTTAAAATTGACCTAACCGGTACGTACACTGGCTCGATGATCGTACCGCGCGTTGTTGGTGCGAATGGCTCACCCGATTTACTAGACTCCGACCCATTTTTTGATGTAAACTTGAAAGCCAGTTATAATTTTAACATTTCGGATGACCTTAATCTGGAGTTGAGCGTAGGTTTTCGCAATCTCTTCAACAGCTTCCAGCCGGAGTTTGATTCCGGACCAGAGCGGGATTCGGATTTTATCTACGGACCGGCTGCACCTCGTTCGGTATTCTTTTCAGTTAAAATTGGTAACCTGTATTGACTCGAGAGCTATTCATACTAGCAGTTTTCACCATTTTGCTTTTCCTGGGTACTCCTGCGAGTGCCCAGGAGGCGGGATCGGTACGTTGGCTCACTTTTGAGCAACTGGAAGACTCACTGGCGGCACATCCGAAGAGAGTGTTTATTGATTTTTACACCGACTGGTGTACTTACTGCCGCAAAATGGACAAGCGGGTGTTTACCAAACCGGAGGTGATTGACCTGCTAAATGAAGACTACTACGCCGTACGCTTCGACGCAGAGACCGAGGCAAATATAGTCTTCGGTGGACAAACCCTTATCAACGATCAGGTAGGTAAGTCAAGAAGCCCGATTCATCAAATTGCCCAGTTATTGGCATTAAGGGAGGGTCAGTTTGCCCCCCCTACCCTAGTGATTTTAGATGAAGATTTTAAGGTAACCGCCAGGTATTTTGAGTATATGGATAGTAAGAAATTAGTCAGTGCATTAAAGTAGAATTATAAGCCTTAAAAACAGGTCATATGGACGTTCAAATTTACCGACTTAAAGTTATTCCTGGAAAGGAAAATGTAGCGGAAGAATGGTTGAATTTCCTCCAAGCCAATAAAGAAGAGGCTACAAAAATATTGGTCAGTGAACGAGTCTATTTTGAAGCCTACTTTAAAGAAGTAATTGACGGAAACACCTATGTCTATTTATTGATGCTTTGCGAAGATCATCAATTTGCTAACGAAACCGCCCGTAACAGTCCCAACGAATTGGATCGGAAGCATTTCGAATACATGGGAGCCTGCATTGACCGAACGGGCAGCAATATCCTGAATGCCATTGTGTATATGGATAATTTACCGAACAAGCCCAATGGAGACGAACAAGATTTTACTTAGCGCCTTGAAGTATACGCTATGAGTTTTACTGACTTTATGCCTCGTTGGATTTGTCTACGAGCACCTATCCCGCAATTACTACAATCGAGACCGATGACAGAATCAGTGAGTCTAGGAATCGCGATTATCTTGGCTGTAGTGCTTTCCATTATTGGTTTTTATCTAATCAGAAAATACTTAAACAAGCGAAGTCATGCTAAATAAAACACTAAACATCCTGGAGAGAATCTTTCCGGTAACCAAAGTGCAGGCACATTGTGATATCCCCTACGGAATTAACGTATTATTTAAAATCATTCTAAGATAAATAATATGCATTGTTATTCAAAGTGAGTAGTAGATACCAGATTTGATGCGCTCCACTATAAAACCTAGTATTATGCCAAACACTAATATTCTGTCTCTGCTTGGCGGTCAAGCCGACAACCTACTAAGTCATACCTGTCAGACTATCGACCGACAAAGGATTCGTACGCCAACACCTCATTATGTAGACGAGTGTTTTGGGGATTCTAACCGCAATCCGCAAGTGCTATGCAGCTTACAACGCCTGTTTAGCCACGGACGGCTCGGCGATACTGGTTACCTGTCTATCTTTCCGGTAGATCAGGGTATTGAGCACAGTGCCGGGGCCTCATTTGCCAAGAACCCTATATACTTTGATGGTGAAAAGATCATCGAGACAGCACTGGAAGCGGGTTGTAACGGTGTAGCGACTACTTTCGGCGTACTGGCCCAGCACTCTCGTAAGTACGCGCATAAGATTCCGTTTGTCGTCAAGATTAACCATAACCAACTGCTTAGCTATCCCAGTGGCTATGACCAGATTATGTTCGGCTCGGTAAAAGAGGCTTGGAACCTGGGGGCCACGGCAATAGGGGCCACGATCTACTTTGGCTCCGAAGAGTCGGACCGGCAGATTCAGGAAGTGAGCCAGGCCTTTGAACTAGCGCACGAACTGGGCATGGTCACTATCCTGTGGTGCTACCTACGAAATAGTGCGTTTAAAAAGGACATTATCGATTACCACACAGCCACGGATTTGAGCAGCCAGGCATGTCATATCGGGGT
This sequence comes from uncultured Flammeovirgaceae bacterium, assembly GCA_937884755.1. GTDB lineage: Bacteria > Bacteroidota > Bacteroidia > Cytophagales > Cyclobacteriaceae > Tunicatimonas. The sequence continues at coordinate 23,164 of CAKZYJ010000482.1, read as the reverse complement.
GACCTTACAAGCGGATATCATCAAGCAGAAGCTACCTACCACCAATGAGGGCTACCGTGCCCTGAACTTTGGTAAGACGGACGACCGGGTCTACAATGAATTGACTACCGATCACCCTATTGATCTGACGCGCTACATGGTGCTCAACTGCTACGCCGGTAAGATAGGTCTAATCAATTCTGGTGGGGGGTCTCAGGGTGACTCAGATTTACAGGAAGCGGTACGTACTGCTGTGGTCAACAAGCGGGCAGGAGGCATTGGGCTCATTCTCGGCCGCAAAGCTTTTAGCAAACCGCAAAAGGAGGGCATCGCACTCCTTCAAGCTGTGCAGGACGTGTATTTGGATAACTCTATTGGACTTGCATAGGGGCCTTACGCACAGAAAACCAAACTATACGGCTCTTGCACCTAGCTGCACTATTTAAGCTTGGTGCTAATACCGTAAAATGACCAGTAATAATGAAACGCAGGCCTGAAATAGACAAAAGGATATGGATGTAAAAGACGAACAAAAAACACTCTTACTCAAGCAAGACTTAAAAAGTCATTCAATGCTTGGTGTTTAGTGCCTGCGTGCCACGCGGTGGGCGGCCCGGTCCAGTCATTTACATATGATTATCCGGTCTGAATCAGGGTCACTAAGCGCGATACTGTGGGACTATAAACGGTCACCTCTTTTTCTTATCTCACTGGGTGTAACCCCATATTTCCTCTTGAAAGCCGTGCTAAAATGCTGCTGGTGACTGTAGCCTATCATATTAGAAATGTCGGCGATGGTTTTGTCAGTATCCAGCAAAAACTGTCGGGCAAACCCGAGCCGATATTCAGTTGAATACCCGAAAATAGTATTACCAAATAACTCCTTAAACCCTTTCTTGAGCTTAAATTCATTGAGTCCGACCAGCCGTGAAAGTTCATAGATCGTTGGCGGATTTTGAAATCTTGCTTCCAGCAGCTTTTTTGCATAATGAAGCTTTTCATGGTCTTTATTTGAAGAGTGGTTACGTTCATAACAACTTACCATACCTTTAAAAGATTCTAATTGAGCGGCAAAAAGTTCTAGTACCTTAGACTCGACAAATAATCGTCTTACTGACCCCTGAAACGGGTTTTGTAGCAGTTGTCGTATAGTATTTTTCATCAAAGGGTCAATTTTACCATTATACGGCATACGCAATGGCTCTTGCCTTTCTATAGCCTGTGTAAACTGACTAATGATCCGGCACTCCTGGTTGTTGAAACGCGCGAAATAGGCCGGTGTTAAAATTATTTCAAGGTTTTCCGTTACGGTTTCGGCTTCATAGTGTAAACATCCGCCAAGTTCGGGTATATAAGTGAGGAAGTGCTCGTATTCGTTGATAAACAGGTCTGTTTTAAAGCCGTTTACCTGTCCAAATGATCGGCCACTCAGATTGAAAAGCATTTTTAAAATGGGCTGGTCGGTTTCACTACTGATAGACATAGCTTCCCGAAAGCTACATTCCCCGTGTTGTATCCTTACCCCCTCAAAATAATATTCCTGAATTTGCGCTTTTGCGCCTTTGTATCCTGCATCAATCCGTTTCTCTGAAAGACCACAGCTTGAAGCGAAATTCCCCGGATAATGGTGCTCGTAGATGATCTCAGCCAGATCATCTGTAGTTATAGTTGTTCTCATAATTTTTTCAATAGTTAAAAACCATGGCTCGCAACTCTAAACCAATAGCCAGAACCCAAAAACTATCCCAAATTCGTAAAAAGATAATCCATTATGCGTAAGTAGTATTCTTTTTTCATTGATCATTTTTGATCTAAAATATAAATAAGTTTGATAAAACTAATTATGAATTTTACAAACAATCAAATATTTAGAAGAGCTTGGATGGCAGCACTCTTTCCAACTCTAATGTTAGCCGGATGTGATGGTGATGATGAACCAACACCTGCTGAAGGACTTGGCGAATACGCGATGATTACCGCTCCTTTCAATGCAGACGGTCAGACACGTGCCTACTACCTTCAAAGGGCATCTGTTGATAATACGGAAACCTTGGACAACAGTAATGCTACTGAATTAGCTGCTGCGGCCGTTGCCATGATGCACACCTTTGATAGACACTTATATTTTAGTGACTATGGAATTGGTATTATGGAAAGATGGAGCATTGATGAGTCTAATAATGCTACCATGGAGGCCTGTATGAGTATATCTGAGTTGACCTTTCAGGGGAATGCTGCTTTCAGAGATGCAAACACCGCTTTTGTGGGAGGTATCTCAACAGATATCATCATCTTCAATCCAACCACCATGCAGAAAACCGGTACAATTGATATCAGTTCAGTTTCCAACATCGGTACTGTGACGGATTTTCCTCAACCAGGTGCTACGATTGTCGCAGAATCGGTGACTGAAGTTCTGATAAGGGGCAATCTGCTTTTCGCAGCGATCATGCCACTATCCGATCTGGCTACCCAAGTTCCTGGTGATATAGGATGCCCTATTGTTGTCATTGATCTCGACCAAATTGACGTCAATGCGCAGGGCAATTCAGGTGCTATCGTCAAACGTATCTACGATGAGCGTGGTTCGGCTACAGGCGCTTGGGGTACTGGTGGCGGTTCCCCCTACATGCGGGTAGATGAGCGAGGGGATATTTACGTACTATGCCACAACTCATGGGCCGGATGGAGAGCTGCTTTTGATAAACCGGCTTGCATGTTGAAGATTGCAGCGGGCATGACTGATTTTGACCCAAATTATTACTTCGATTTGGAGTCTGCGGCGAGGGGTAATGGCAGTCCTGTTGTAAACTTCGAGTACTATGGTAATGGCAAATTTTTAGGGGCAACTCAGAATCCTTCAGCCCTTGATCCTGATAATCCATTTTCTTACTTCATTGATCCAGTTTTCCAATGGTGGAGCTTCGACTTGTACAACCAAACCGCAGAGATTGTTACGGAGGAATTCACCAGGGCCGCAGTTGCCTCTGTCTCTTACTTTGAGGATGGATTTGGCTATGTGCCTTTCGAGGCAGAAGGAGAGAACTTCGTGATGAAAGTTGACCTGAATACCCTGGAAACGAGCAAACAGTTCAACACGGTAGGAACGCCACACCTATTCAGTCTGGAATAATGCACGATTATCAATTATTGATCGGTAAAGATAGCCATATATCATCCGCTATTTATTAGCATGGTTGTTCTGAATAGCTTAAAAAAACAGAAAAACTACTCTCAAAAGTGCAGATTAGAACAACTATTAAATAACGATAACAATGATTAATGGTCAATCTAAATCAATATTAGACCAAGAATTTGAGATAAAATTCAGTCTGCGCTCTTTAAAGTTTCTTACTTATGTAGGCGTCTTTGCATCTGTAACGGTTATCACATGCAATACAATTATGTTCTCCTTCGGAGATACAGCAAATTGGCCTCAGTGGGCATTAAATCTATCTTATTGGGCAGGCTCGATCGTATTGGCTTTTGCAGCAGTAGGCTTTATTCCTACCTACTTTGCTTTGCGTTTGGCAGGCAGATTTTGGGTGCTTGCATCAGGCGGATTTTTAGCCTATTTTTTGGCTTTAGGTTCATCAGGACATGGCTCGTTTTTTGCAAACTATAGCATCCAGCAAGCTATCCACAACACTCCAAGCATAAAAGAATTGGAAGCTTTAGCGGTACCTCTTCAGACCTATAACAACTTTCTCTTATTTGCTGCCGTAATCTTTTTGTTCTTAGGTTCTGTATTTTACTCCGTCACCGTATTTACAAAAAAAACTATGTATCCTAAATGGATGGCACTATGCAACCCATTTCTTATTGTTGTACTAATCAGTATTCCAGCAATGATAGAAGGCGCACCGAGTATTGTGAAAATAGTATCTAAAGGTATTGGTTTTCATCTGGGGTTTATCCTTCACTATATTCTAACCTATAATTTTATTCGTTCCTATCTCATGAAGTCCTCTGGTGAAAACTAAAATGATTACTAAAAAAGTCTAAAAGCATTTTTTTCTTACTATAAACGCACTGTCTTCTTTAAATACACCTACAAATATGAATCTAGATAGCACAATTCAGTATAGTGAAGCCGCTACCAAATATGGGAGTGTGAGATATATGGTAATTGGACCTAAAAACGGTGAAATAGTTTTATTTTCATCAGGAGGAGCGGTAGGATATAATTCAGTTTTGGGCTTTGAGTGGTTAGCGAAAAAAGGATTTAGGTTGATTTGCATCAACCGTCCAGGATATTACGATTTGCCGATTGATACAACAACGGAACTAAGCGGTCATGTGGATATTTATCAAAAAGTATTATTATCCATTGGAGTGAAACAGCCTGTACATGTCTTTGGCGTCTCGATGGGAGGACTTTTTGCATTATACTATGCTGAAAAATACCCCACTAAATCGTTGGTTGTCTGGTGCGGTGTATCAGGAAAGTACGTTATTAATGAAGAGTCGGCAAACTCTACAATTGGGAAGTTGGTACTATCTAAAAATGGGAAAAAGCTGGTTTCATCGTTGTTGAAATTCTCGGCAAAGTTTTTCCCCAAAAGTTCTATTGAAATCTTTTTGAAAGCAAGTGCAAATCTGGATAAAAAGCAAAGGAAGGCAATTGCCAAGCAAGTAGTTAACAACCCCGAAAGCAAAAAGGAGTTTTTACTTTTTGTTGAATCAATGACTCCAATGGATGCTGTATATGAAGGAACTATGGATGAGGCTTACAAGGCGGCCGAATTGGAAGATGTCGATTGGTCAACTATTGAATGCCCCACTTTTGCGGTGTACTCTACCGTGGATATAGATGTAACCTTAGACCATGCAGAAAGATTAGAAAAAATGATTCCGAATATTCAGATGAAATATGTTGTTGCAGGCGTACACTACGTTTGGTGGGGAAATGAAGGAGAAGAAGTAAAGCAAGCAACAACAGATTTTTTATTGTCTCTTGCTGATGATTAGAGTTTTATCTAAAGTATGATAGCAAAATGACATGACTGAAAAATACACAGAAAGAAATGGTCAAAAAACGCATTATTGGACATCCGGTTCAGGCAAGGCTTGTGTGCTTTTTATTCATGGAGCAACAGCGGACCATTTATTATTTAAAGAGCAGTTTCACTTTTTCGATGAGTTTTTCAAAATTATTGCAGTTGATGTTCCTGCACATGGAAAATCAAGACCTTATCCAGATTTCAACCTTAAAGTTGCAGCAAACGAAATCAAAAAAATCTTGGATGTTGAAAAAATTGAAAAGGCTCATCTAATAGGGCAATCAATGGGTGGATATATCGCACAAATCATTGCAAAATTTTATCCAAATCGAGTTAGAAGCATTATTTCGATTGGTTCTTCACCCATACAGCCTAAGTACTATTCAAGACTAGATAATTGGTTATTAAAAATTACACCGACTATTTTGAAAGCTTACCCTTATCAATGGCTCATAAAATCAATTTCGAGTCAGGTATCATCAACCGAAAAAGGTAAGAGGTATATGTTGGATACTTTAAAAGGGTACTCGAAATATGAAATAGCTGCAATCATGAAAGAAGTGTATGTTGGTGTTCAAGAATATCGAGAAAACAATACTCTTTCTGTTCCCATACTTCTGACTTATGGAGCTAACGAAAGGACGGGAAAAGTACCAGACTATAATGACAAATGGGCTGAAAATGAAAATTTACCATTAGAAATTATACCAAATGCTGCCCATAACGCCAATATGGATAATCCTGACTACTTTAATAGGTTATCAAAGGAATTTATTGATAAAACAGAAAATACCGCACACAGTAATGTATAAGCGATAGCGGTCAGTTTGAAAGGTCAACATTTTGAAAAATTAACAACCAGAAACCATGAATAAAAAAATTACTCCAACACTAATCTTTAGCATAATAATTTTATGTTCATGCAATCTGTCTCCTAAATCTGAAATAACAGATGTACAAAAAGAAATAATCATTAAGGAAATAGAATTAATTTGGAAGGCGAGTATTGAAGGTATTGAGCAACTTGATGTACAAAAAGCATTCAAGGCATTTAGTAGAAAAGAAAACACACGATACCTTAGAGATGGTTATTTGTATGAAAGTATTGAAGTTGCGGAAAAGCAGTATGCGGATTGGTTTGCCAATTCTCCCGGAAAAGCAAGTTTAACTTTTAATCCAGTTGCTCATGATGTTCTTACTGAAGAAATAGTTATAACTACAGCAATTGGTAAACATGTTTTCACAGATTCTTCTGATTCACAGCGTACAACAATAGTTGGATATAGTATAGTTTGGCAAAAAGAAGAAGACACTTGGAAGATGTTAAATATGCATACTTCAATTAAATAATTACTAAATTAAAAACTATCGCCAACAACTTGGTATGCAAGCAGAGAAAAACTCATTTATGCAATTGTAATAATAAACTATTATAATGGCTTGTGAGGCTCATAATAAAACCCACACTCCAACTGTATATAAATCAACCTACTACCAACAAATAATAGGATATTGTATGAAAAAAATCTTGAAATATGCAGGTGAAAACATGAAATATGTTTACTTATCTGCTCTTGTATTATTTATATCAGTAATACTCGGAATAGTGCCGTTCTTTTTACTTAATGAAATAATTATCTCCTTATTAGAAGGGACTTTCGTGCTAGAAACAGCCATAAAAATCATCCTTTTAATATGCCTATCATTAGTATTTAAAGCGATTGCTTTCGGGGGGGGACTTGGCTTATCTCACATAGGAGCTTTTAATATTATTGAAAATATGCGTAACACTTTTCTTAAGGATATGGCTCGGCAACCAATGGGCCATATTTTGGATAAAGGCACAGGTAAATACAAAAAAACATTTGTTGAAGATGTATCACTGCTCGAAAGTACGCTTGCCCACACAATTCCCGAAGGTGTGCCAGCTGTTTTTGGCGTATTAACGACTTTGGTTGTTATATTTTTTATAGACTATCGTATCGGTTTCATTGTCCTTGTAATGATTCCAGTTTCGATGTCGCCAATGGCATATATGATGAAAGTTGGAATGGAAAAAATGCCAAAGTTCTACGAAAAAAGAGATGTTCTTAATCATACATTGATTGAATATGTTTCGGGAATGGAAGTTGTAAAAGTTTTTAATAGGGTTACAAAATCATTCGATAAACTTGCAAAAGCCACTAAGGATAACAAAGACTTCACCATTGAATGGTGCAAGGTTACTTGGAAGTCTATGTCGGTACTTTACTCATTACTCCCGTGCACATTGCTCGTTCCACTGCCTGTCGGAGTCTATTTTTATATAAATGGTAGTTTAACACTCTCGTCACTGACCTTATTAATCATGCTTTGTTTAAGTTTAGGAGAGCCCCTACTTAAGCTTATCAGCTTTATGCCTTCAATTCCTATAGCAGAACAAAATATTAAAAAAATTGAGGCAGTTTTTAAACATGATGATGTTATTAATGGAGCTTTTGAAGCTTTTATTGATAGCACAAAAATCAATTTCGAGAATGTTTCTTTTGCTTATAAAGACAAGAATGTTTTGTCGAATGTGAGTTTCGAAATAGAAGAAAAGAATATCTATGCACTAGTTGGGCCAAGTGGTAGTGGAAAATCAACTATCGCAAAGTTGCTTATGCACTTTTGGGATGTGAATGAAGGATCTATAAAGATTGGCGGAAAAGATATAAGAGAGTTTTCATTTGACAACCTGATGCGACATATCACCTATGTATCGCAAGAAAACACTTTGTTTGAAGGAACAATTTTTGAAAACATTGTACTCGACAATAGAGAAATCACGAAAGTGGATGTTATTCAATTATGCAAAAAAGCGAACTGTCACGAGTTTATTAGCCAACTGCCCCACGGGTATGAAACCAATGTAGGTACACTAGGCAATAAGTTGTCTGGTGGTGAAAGACAAAGAATAACCATTGCGCGAGCTATGGTGAAAGATGCTCCTATTGTGGTGCTCGATGAAGCAACATCGTTTGCCGATACACAAAACGAATTTCTAATCCAAGAGGCTTTATCATCGCTACTTCAAGATAAAACAGTATTGCTGATAGCCCATAAGCTTCATACAATCACCGAGGTCGATAAAATCATTGTTATGAATGATGGCGGGGTTGAAGCTATTGCTCCTCACAACGAACTTTTAAATAATTCAGGTACCTATAAAGTTCTATTTGAGCAAAATGAAAAAAGTATAAACTGGAATTTAGAAGGAATAGCAAATGCTTAAATTATTAAGAAAAATATACAGCTTAGGTCACAAGAATAGACTGCAAATAAATATCTCCATCATTTTACAGTTTATTGACTCATTCTTGATTTTTGTACCAGTAGGTACGGCAATGTTGTTTTTTAAGTTCTATATCGAAGGAACGCTCACGAGTGATACGCCATTAGTCCTTTTTATGATTTTAATATCAGGAGTAATCTTAAGAGTCTTTACTCGATACTACATCGATAAAAATCAATACTCCACACTTTTTACCATCTTTTCAGAAGAAAGGGTAAAAATAGGCGATCATCTTAAGAAGGTAAAAATGGGCTTTTACACGGATGATAATGTCGGTAAGATTACCAACATCTTAACCAACGGCATTGGTTTTATTGAAGAACACGGAATGATGTCAGTAGTCACCTGCCTGACTTCAATCACCAGCATCGTAATGATCTCAATAACGCTTAGTGTCATCAATCTTACAACAGGTCTAATCTTTATTGCCACAGTTTTAGTAAGCTCTATAGTCCTTTATTTCTACCATAAAAGGATGCTTGTTTTCACTGAACTCAACAATGTTTCTAATGAAACATTATCAAGTTCGATTATTGAATACACGAAGAACATTTCAGTAATCAAGGCATTTAACCTACTGGGCAAACATGAAAGAAGCAACGAAACCATTATTGAAAGAAAACGAGTTGACTTACTAGGAGAAAGGATTAACGTCCCATTCTTAGGAGGTGCGCTGATCATTATGGCATTGGGTAGCTCTTTAATGATATATAGTGCCGTAAATTCCTATGTCGATTCAGGTGCCTTGCTATACAATGTAATTATTCTATGCATTTTATCGCTTTACGTCTTTAATGCTTTGCAGACTATTGCATTTAAAATAGCACTCATCAATATTTCCGTTTCTCAACTCGATTTAATCGATAGCTTATACAACGAGGATGTTATGAAAATAAAAGGCGATAAAGTGCCTAAAGACTATTCAATTGAATTTGAACATGTTTCGTTTGCCTATGAGAAAGAAAATATTTTAGATGATATTAGTTTTAAACTTGAAGAAAACTCGATGACCGCTTTGGTAGGTAAATCAGGAAGTGGCAAATCAACGATTGTGAATTTAATTCCTCGATTTTTTGACATTAACAAAGGAAGTATAAAAATTGGTGGTGTCGATATTAGAGAAATGAGTGCTGAAACGTTGTACTCATCCATTTCAATGGTATTTCAAGATGTTTACCTGTTTAAAGACACCATTTATAACAATATAGCTTTCGGTAATGATGCTGTAAGCAGAGAGCAAGTAATTGATGCGTGTAAGAAAGCTCGATGCTACGACTTCATCTCAAATTTAGAAGACGGTCTTGACACAATAGTAGGAGAAGCAGGTATGTCTCTCTCGGGTGGTGAACGCCAACGAATATCTATTGCAAGAGCAATACTCAAAGACTCTCCGATTATTTTATTGGATGAGGCAACAGCATCCATCGATCCTGATAACGAGTATTTAATTCAAGAAGCTATAAATGCTTTAGTAAAAAATAAAACACTTGTTGTTATTGCTCATAAACTATCGTGCGTACAAAATTCTAAAAAAATATTAGTTGTAAACGATGGTAAGATAGTAAACCAAGGTACACACGAAGATTTGATAAAGGAAAGTGAGTTATATTCAAATCTATGGAATAATAGAGTCAATAGTAAATCTTGGAAAATTATGACCTCTTACCAAAAAATAGAACACGGATAATTAGAGAGGTACGGCTTTTTGGTAAACGGTAACCATTCTGGTTAAGTTAAGGCTCAACCAGGACAAAATTGATTATTGCAATTACATCTAGAAGAAGCTGAGGTCTACCAAAAATGATTAGTAGGTTTTACTCTGACTATGGGTACTATTCAGCTTGGCCAGTTAGCCACAATTGCCGGGATTATTTAACAACAAATTTTTGCGACTCTGACCATTCACTCCAGGCTAACCCTTTTGTTCGGTAGCGTACCCGCCAGTAGTAGGTTGTTTTTTCCTTCAGAGTAGTAATCAGTTGTTGGGTTAGATCAATTCCCTCATTTAAATTCTGATTCCCGTACCAGTCTTCGTGGTTCTTCCATATGTCAACATCAGGATTAGCAAAATTATAGGTTCTGCTTACCTGCCATTGTGTTTCTCCGTGTTGACTATTATCTGATGCTTTAAATTCAGAAGCAGTCAATAGTACCTTATCAATGTTAACTTTTGCTTCTTCAATGGGAGAAAGACATTGGGGAGTTTCAGGCGGTACATCATACCGCTTAACCTCAATAATATCGCTTACTTCATTGTCCTTCGGATTAGTCACGTTGCCTCGACTCAATCTAACTAATCTAAACTTGGGATCTTCACCACCAACCACTTCTACTAACACAAATCCGTAATCGCTGTGGCTCACGGAAAATTCATCGTAATTGGTTTGGGCATATTCACCCCACCCATCAATCTTACCTCCGGCCGTAGCCACATTGACCCACAAATGGGTATGATCCTTGGATTGACCTCTTGAATAACCGTGCGTATGACCATAAAAATGAATTGAGGGCTTACCAGATCGGGCCGAAAATTTTTCTAATTGGAAGATTACATCCCCCGTATAATCCCGTTCCCCATCAATCCATAATTCCGACTTATGAGGATGATGTAACTGGGCAAATACAAAATCGATATCGTTATTTTGCTCAGCATCTTCTAGTACCTCCTCCAACCAGTCTAGCTGCTCTTGGATTGTGTAGTTGTCGTTCGAGTTGAGACCAATGATTCTCATATTTCCATAATCCTTATAGTACCAATGTTCAAGGTAACCGGGAGTGCCATTATCCGGCAAGTGAAAATAATTGAAGTAGAAATCGCTGTTATTTTCGTGATTGCCCAGAACCGGGTAGACCGGAACGTAGGGCAATAGCTTTTTTGACTGGCGGAAAAAATCATTCGTCCAATCGGTATATACTAATCCATCTTTAGTTAAATCGCCGGGGATAATGACCATTCCCAGCTTCTGAAACATATCTCCTTCCCCATTTTCTTGGGCGAGGTAGGCTAGTACCCCTTCCTCAACAATCTCCTTGAATTTGTCAGGGCGCTCGTCGTCTCGCTGCATATCACTCAAAGCAACAAGTTGGAAGGTTTTTTCCTCTTCGGGTAACGGTGGAGTAGTGAAATGATAGATGTTAGATTCAGTTTGGCCAGTCCTCACCTGATAGTAATAGGTAGTGGAAGGGGACAGACTGTCTAACTTGACCCGGTGTATTTGTGAAGGGCGTTCGTTGATGATGGAAAAGACTCGTTCGGATTGATTAGCTAATACTTCGGTCGTACCCCATCGTACTTGGCAGGCACCGCCTTCTGTTGTTTCCCACAAAATGTGAATACTGCTAGGAGTAGCATCTTGCAGATAAGGTTCTACAATTATGTCTTGTCCGATAATCTCGGACACTGATAGTAAGATAAAAAGAAATGCTAAGAGGGCGTAGTGAGCTTTATTATTCATTATACGTTTTCAATAGGTTATCATATGAAAACAAAAGTATAGTAACCAGAAGTAAAGCAGAAAGGATAGTAGTTTATATAATTATTAAATTTTGCAATTACATACTAGAAGAAATCGAGGTCTACGAAAAATGACTGGTCATACGTAATACCTATCGGTAATACCACTTTCCAACCTCACAAGTTTCCATTATGTCTCAGCCTACCCTACCAGCCGTAGTAGCCCTTAGGTATTACGCCGTTCAGGCGTAGGTAGACTATGCACTGCCCTCGGTGATGAATGATATGGTTTTCCATAGCGTAAAACAGTCTCCAGACTGGGATTGTATCGCCGGCAAAATTGCACTCGGTGCAGAGTTGTTCGATGGATAATTCTTGAATGGATTGCCGCACAAAGGTATACATATTTTTCAGCTCCTTAATGACATCTTCTTTGGGCATTTGTACCGGTAGCTTTACATCCTGATAAGGGTTTTTGAGACCCGCGCGGCTCGCCAGTTGACCGCAGGTATATACTACACAGTGTCGCCACTGTTCAGAGAAGGTCATGGCTTCTTCAGTGTAGCGAAAGGTAAACAATTCGGGAGGCATCTGCTCCACGTTGGTGAGCGTCATTTTTTCGGATCGCTGCCAAGCGGCTAGTAGCTCCTTTCGCAGTTGTTCAGTTTCACGGAGAGTAGCCGCGTTAGCGACCTGAGATGCCCCAAGAGTGAAAAGCCCTAAGCTGCCTAGTTTCTTTAGAAAGTTAGATCGTTTCATTATGATTTACAGATTACGTTACAGTTTTCCGAGCATACTGCCAGATCATTTTTTTCGAAACTGACCGGTTTGAGATGGCAATCGATAAACACTATGCAGTTTATTTTGTCTTCTTCCGATTTTTGCCATCTTGCTAACTAAGTTGCTGTATCTGTTGAAGTAAGGGGCCCTGAATAGTGACTACGGCTGATCGGGGTATACTACCGGGCTCGCCCGGCCAATGACTGGTGAGTGTTTCCATTGACGTAGACTGTTCGCCAGGATGCTGAACACTTAGCTGAACACTTAAAAACAATGTCTTCCCATCTGGGGAGAAACAGGGTCCAGTAAATTCAGCGTCGACCGGGGCGCTTGCCATTTGAATCACTTCCCCAGCTTGGGGGCCGTCGCGCATCACCAGAAACAAGCCATTATTTTTGAAAGCACTATACGGCGGTTGATTCATCTTAGAACCCGAAATGTCGGAGGTAAACCATAGGTTGCCCGCTCGATCAAACACCATATTATCGGGAGAAGCAAAACCGGTGTCTTCTCCTCCGGTTAGGTAGGTAGTGGCTTTAAATGTTAAGGAGGCATGATCGCCGTTTTCTTCCTCTATTTTGAGAATAGAACCAAAGTAATTTTCCTGAGGAATATTGTTGGTCAAGGCAACCAATACATCACCACTTACCGGATCAATCTCAATATCTTCGGGGCGGTCGAGTGGAGTAGCTCCTAAAATCTTGGCTGATTCTCGTAAATAGACCAAAGCTTCTGTTTGAGTCTTAAACTGATCCATGAGCAGGGGTTGTTGCTCCACATCTACTGGAATCCACTTACCTACGTCTAGGTTAGCCACGTACAGCGTACCCTCCCGCAATGATTCTGGCTGGCTAGAGATAAATTTGTACAGATGCTCATCATTTTTATCGTCTCCGGTGTAGACCACCAGTCGCCCGTCTTCTAGCTCTTTGACTGTGGCACACTCGTGGGCACATCGGCCTAGTGCTACGTGCTTTTGGGCTGCTCCCGTAGCCGGGTCTACCTCTACTACCCAACCGTAATGCTCTGGTGGATTAGCGTAAAATTTTTCCCAGCCCTCGACACTGGGTATCATGCTTCGATCCGTAGATGAACGATCACTGGAACGCCGGTCGCTGTAAAAGAATTGATAGTTTTCTTCGCAGGTAAGCACAGTACCCCAAGGAGTAACTCCCCCTGCACAATTGCCTAGTGTACCCATCGCTGCCTGCTTCCCTTCTATCGGAGTCGCCCAGTTGAAGGGGATTTCAGTAAGCCCGGTAATGCGTTGGTTGTCAGCGTGCGGTACAACTGTCCACTGACCATTTTCTTTTTTCACTCGTACCAACGATCCGCCTACCGCGTACATTTCCTTTTCTATCTGCTCTTGGGTTTTTTCAGTGACTGCTTCCTGATGAATCATCATAGAGTTGATATACTCGTGGTTCACCCACAAAATACCCTCGTCAGCCTTTTCTTGGTTAGGAATAAAAGCAATGAAATCGTTGTTAAACCCAAAAGTATCTTGTTCGTTGATAGAATCACCCCACTGAATTAACAAGTTATAGTCCAGATCTTCGGCCAGTACCAGAGTATCCTCGGAAGAAGGCGCGATTCCTTTAACTTTTTTTGAACTTACTTGTGTGCTAGTATATCCACTAACGGTATACGGTAGCAAAGAAGCGGAGACAGTGCCTTTGGTCAGTATTTCTAGAAATTTACGTCGATTAGGTAGCATCATAAAATAGTTAATACCCTCAGCTTCTTCCTAAAAGATTTGGAAGCCCTCTAATACAAAAATAAAGAAGTCAGTATCAAACGCAACGATGTTGCATGAATTAAGAGAAATGTGACCTAAGCGTTCAACACTTCGTTAATGCAAAAGGCGGTTGTATTTTGGTAATGTACTCAATGTAAGGGTATATTATCAGAATAGTTCGCACTCATGCCATTGAAAATCTCGGAATTTTAGTGACAGTAAGGAAGAGGTTTTCGTTTGCTTTCTAACACTCATATGCTTTGTGTATAACACCTTGTGAACTAGCAATTACTTCGAGTCCGACGTAACTGTATTCATGAATTATTGTTAGTGGTCAGAAAGTTTCAAATCAAGTTCCTCTGAGAGATACTGTATATAAATGCAACTCTTAGAGCTTAATACTCCTAGTGTTTCTTTGGTCAACTGGGTACTTAATGTATTCCACACCCAAGTTTGAGACTCCCTGTCTTAAGACATAATGCACTACCTTTTTCCAATTCCTTTGCCTTGTTGCTCTTTTTTTACCCAAATTCAGAAATGAGGTTTTCTTGGTTGGATCGTATGTATTCTACAGCAAGCTGCAAATTCATTTTCATTCAGAATTACCCAAACTATGTCAGTTCCACTATTTCGTCGTTCAATAGATTGTTCTATAAACTCAGTGGTATCGTCAATTCTTTATGATAAGTTTTCGCTTGAAAGAAACTCGATGATTTCATCATTGAAGCTCTCGTGAATTTCAATTACATAATCTAAACCTATTCGAGCCAACTCTATATTTTCATTTACTTTAAAAATCATTTTACTTATTCTTTTCAAAGTACTACGAATGTGTGCTTATTAGCTTCTCTATCCGATAATTCTTCTATAGATCCCCGAATAGTAAACTGATAGTTTCTAAAGGTCTTTTCAGGTGTAAAAGGGAGTAGCATACAAAGAGTGTCTCAAGGAAAACGGCCTCTCTTCCGCGTAGCCACCTCTTTGGCCTGTGTTGGATATATTAATACTCCGAAAGTATGTAACTTGGCTTTTATTCCATCATATGTAAGAACTCTAACAGTATAGTCCGTTATCCCTCTTAGGGATTGTATAGTTTTACCGTGTAATTTTCTCGACCATTTAGCGAACTGAATTGGCTACTCAATATGTATGTAAACGAGTTTTGTAAATGGGTAAGAAACTGCCTGCTCAGTTATATTTTAATGCGTGGCTATAGAAAGCAACTTATAATTACCTTTGTAGTACTGAAATGTACGTTACCAGTAGAGACAGTTTTAGGGCAGGCTCTTATGGTCGACCAAGCGTATACCCTTCTCAAACAAGGTCAGTTGGATAAAAGCCAACAAGCCATTGATATTGCCGTAGAGCATAGCAGTACTATTAATGACGCGAAAGCCTGGTATCTTCGTGGCTTTATTTATCAGAAGCTAGCCGAACAGGATGCTACCTCAGCACACGAATTGCGCCGGGTAAGTATTGCTTCAGCAGAACACTGTCTTGAATTGGATACCTTGAACCAATTCACAAAAGACTGCCAATCTCTAATATCTCACGCTTATAACAGCTTCCTAAAGGAGGTGATTTCTTTCTTAAATACGCAAGAATACGCTGAAGTATTTACGCCTCTCCAACCTATCATTGATAGTGAACACGTATTAGCCCAGAATTATAAACCAGAAGCTTTATTTTATTATGGCTATGCGGCTTTACAATTAGGACAACGAGACAGTGCCCGTCAATACTTATTTAAAGCCTTACAAGCTGGGTATCAAGATGCCTTAGTTTATGAGATAGAATTTGCTCATCGAGCATCACTACTTCAGTATGATAGTGCCCGATGGTACCTATCTCAAGGAAGAGCCCTGTTTCCGGAAAACGCCAGTTTGCACATTGCCGAACTAAACTTTCTGATGCAACAGGAAAATTACAAGCAAGCTGAGCAGTCGGTAAAGCAATACTTGCAACGTGATCCTGATAATGTTGAAGGGTTACTGCTTGCGGGCACCATCTACGAAAAATTGTTAGCTGCCGGCGAGAACACCCGCCAGTATTTTACCGAGCAGGAAGCAACATATCAGCACATACTACAAATTACTCCTGACCACCTTCAGGCCAATTATAATTTAGGCATTGCTTATTACAACCGAGGTGTTACGCTGATTAATGAAGCAGCTCAAAGCTATGACATGGATCTTATTCAGTTTAATCAGCTATTAGAAGAATGTAGTACGCTATTTCTAACAGCTTTGCCTTACCTAGAGAAAGTGAGCCAGTTAGATCGTAGCCACGTCAATGCACTCAAGGCACTTCAGGGGGTTTATTACAATATTAATGATTACGAACAGTACAATTTGGTAAAAGAAAAGCTTCAGAAGCTATAGACCTTTTGATGTATAGGTAATGAAAATTTGGTTGACGATATTGTTTCTGTTTTGGTTTAAAATCTATGCTGGAGCTCAGTCTTTGGATGAATACCAACGAACCCAAGATCAAATTCATACTTTTTATCTCTACAATTTTACCCGTTATTTTGTCTGGCCTACTCCACCCGAACAAACATTCGTCATCGGGGTCATGGGGGAACATAGTATAGTGAAAGAGTTGACAACAATGGCTAATACGAGAACCGTAGGAGGAAAGCCAATTTCTATTCGTATCTATCAAAACCCTCAAGAAATAGATCCTGAATGTCATATTGTTTTCATTCCACACGAGAACAGTTACTGGCTTAGTGAAATACTGTCAGTAACTCGCGAAAGACCTTCACTTATCGTAAGTAGTAAACCCGGATTAGGTCAATTTGGCAGCTTACTAAATTTTGTTGCCGAGCGAGGTAAAATTATTTTTGAGATTAACGAAGAGGCAATAAAAAGCCGCCAATTAAAATTTATTCAGCAATTGAAAGCCATTGGTCATATTCTTTAAGAGCTTTCTTCGTTATGGCAATCCTCTCCTGCTTTCGTCTCATGGCGTTCTTGAAAGGGAATGGATAATACAAAGTAAGTACTCTCCGACTCTGGCTGATATTCCACAGTAGCCTGTAGACGTTCGGCAGCAAGGCGGGCAATATATAAGTCCTGACCCGTTCCACTCTTTGTTTCGTGGCCGCGGAAAAACATAGTGAATAATTTTTCCTCAAGCTCGGGCAAGATTCCTTCTCCATTATCTTCAACGGCAATTTGAGTGCCCAATTCTTCTGAGTATTCAACTGTTACTCGAACGTGAGGGTCTACAGATGAATCAGCGTATTGAATAGCATTTTTAAGAAGTCCCTGTAGGATAAGTCTTAGAAGTTCAGTATCAGTTTCCAGGTACAAGGCCCTATCACAAGTTAGGAAAAATTGAGGCACCTCTGTCTGGTCAGAAAATAAATTAGCGGTTGATTGATACTGTTCTTCAATAAATTTATACAGGTTTACTAAAGAGTATTGGGGCTCGTGATGTCGAACGTGATAAATCTGGAGAACCTTCTGGAGAGAAGTACGAGCAGTACGACAATTGTCTAGTAATTTATGTAAATAGTCGTCTACTACAGGTTGTTCAGTTACTTCCATAGCAGCCACTTGGCATAGACCTTCAATTCGGGCTACCGGACCGATAATATCATGATAAGCCCGATATACAAATAGATCTAGTTCGTCATTAGATTTACGGAGAGCTTCATTCGTCTCGGCTAGCTCATAAGTTCGCTGCTGAACTCGCTGCTCTAAGTCTTCATTTAGCAAAAGAAGATCTTGATTTTTCTGGTGAATAATAGTTTGTGCTTCTTCTAGCTTTTGGTTTTGAAGTCTAATATTTTGGTGTTGTTGTTCAATAAACTGATTTTTCTTCAAGAGTTCTTGAGTTCGTTTACTCACCTGATCTTCCAGGATTCTATTACGTTTCTTGACAGATGCTATTCGGTAATAGTATAGAAGAACCAATAGAATTATTCCAACAACTATCGTTAGTACCTTGAACCAACCTGTTTGGTACCAAGCTGGGTGGATAACGATCAACAGAGGAGCAGCTTCAACTGCTTCGTTCTGTGAGGAGATTGCTCTTAGTTGAAACTGATAGGTACCTGGATATAAGTTGGTGTAGGTGGCTAATGTACGAGAGCCTACTTTTTTCCATTGCTCATCTAGCCCTAGCAAGCGATACTTGTATTGATGTGATTCTTGAAAAGGAAACTGCTGAAGTGTATAAAATATCTCGAAGGCATTCTCATCATACGGAAGTTCAATGCGCTGGGTAGTACCTTGGTAAGAAGTTAATTGAATTGATTGGCGATTGCTAGTTAGCTGAGTAGTAATAAGCGGAGAACCATTATCTTGACTAGTTTTCGGATCAAGGGAAACCTGTATAACCCCACGTAAAGTGCCAAAAAAGTAAGAATTATTACTGTAGGCGGTACAGTACTGGACAAGTTCTGCTTCCTGCATAAAATCCTTACTGGCGTAATTCTTAATTTGTCTAGTATCTTCGTTGTAACAAGACAAGCCTTTTACTGTACTAATCCACATCTCGTTATTTGAACCCGAAAGGACAGAGGTTACCCGGTTGCTTATTAGCCCCTCGCTTTCTGTAAAGGGTACCCAAGTACCAGTACGAGTATTAAGGCGTCCAGCTCCTTGATCAAAGGTACCTACCCATAAAAAACCCGAATTATCTAGAGATAACCCAGTAATTTGGCTACTTGGTAAGCTGCCTTCTTCCCCCTGCTTCTTATAATGAATAATTTCCCCAGTAGGATAGTGTAATTGTATTAGCCCACTTTTCAGAGTTCCTAACCAAAGATATTGGTCACTTTCGGCGTATATTTTAGGGGTAAATGTAATTGGGATATTCCTGAAGAGCTTAGAAGCTGATTCTATTCGGTCGGTTTCTTTATTCCAGAAGTATAACCCCTTCTCAAGTATCCCAAACCAAAGTGTGCCTTTCTTGTCTTGATAAATAGATTCAATTGCATCCGCAGTTAGGTTATTAAGGCTATTTTTTATCGTATAAGTTTTCCATTTCTGATCAACGAGTTTCCATCGAGCTAAGGTACCATCGGACATCCCAACCCACAGACCTCGTTGATCATCCTCCGCTATAGCAGTAATAATCCTTTGAGAAGGCAGCCAAGCATTATTTGGTAAATCAATGTTATGATCAATCAACTTTTGCTCCTTGCTATTCCATTGATAAAGCAAAGCCTCAGCAGTTCCAAACCAAATGTGCCCCTCGCGAGTAGAGGTGATCGCGGTAATAGGTTGTTGTATGTCAGTTGAGTGGCTAAGAAAAGAAAAATCAAAACCTACCGTCAGGGCCGTACTAATCCCACCTTTACTCGCCACCCACAAGGTTTCAAAAGCGTCTACCGTTACTATAGATACATGATTATCAGCAATGGAATATTGATCATCACGGTGATGAAGGAATTGATGGGTTACCTTCCGCTGCGTATCATAACATAATACTCCCTGACCTCGAGTTGCTATCCATAGTTTGTCCCGGTGGAAACTCATGCTTTGGATGCTTTTCCTCGCTAGTACGGGAATTGGATGTCGGAAGGCTTCGTCTTGACGATCGTACTGAATAACACCATTCCCGTAAGTACCAATCCACAATGTACCGTCACTTTCTTCTTGCAAAGAAGTGAGATCGTTAGAACTCACGGATGAGTTATCGGAAGTAGCAGCGTACTGGCGCACAGTTTTATAGTACGGGTCAAGACGTAGTAATCCGTCTCCAAAAGTAGCTCCCCATAACATACCTTGCCTATCCTCGTGCAAGTCCATCACTACGGAAGTAGCCAGCACGCTGTTGGAGTCAGCCGGATTGACAAAGGGCAAGAACTTGTTATTCAGAGAATCATAGTAAAATAAACCACCCCCGAAGGTGCCTACCCACAAAGTCTGACTTTTACCTTGGCAGTAGCTCAGTACGGAGGGTACGTTCCGCTCAGTCGGAAATAGTGCTCGAAGATCATACTGACGAAAGGTCTTGTCCAGAGAGGAAAAACGGATAGCACCATAATTTTTAGTACCCAGCCAAATATCTCCCTCTGTATCCTCAAATAGCGTTTGAACCACCATACTACTCAGAGAGGTTCCGTCTTGAATGGTATCCTCAATAGTAGTAATGTCTTGTCCATTAAAGTATAGTAATCCGTGCTTCGTTCCGAACCAAGTACTACCTTGCTGATCTCGCAATAGACTAAGAACTCCCTTTTGTACCAGGCTATCTTGTATTGGTGGTTTGAAATGACTAAATCGTATTGTTTTTTCCCATGGATGAGATTCTTGCCCGAACCCAAGCGTACTAATTAGAAAAATGAAGGCTAAGATTATCAGTCTAATTATCATTAATTATACGATTAGTCACTAGTTTAATAATTGTGTAGGAGGGGATAGGTGAGGGTAACCCCGGATTTTGAGCGACTAGCTCTTTTAAAGAAACCTGGTACCGTGAAGCAATCTCTTCTAGATGGGGCGAGGCTGATAATAAGTAGATTTTACGCGTAGGATTATACTTAGTGTTGCTACCAGCAATAACAAACTCAACCCTTCGACTGTAAGATAGCGTCTGTGATGGATCTAAATTTTCTTTACCTTTTGGCACTATCTCAATGGCGTTAGTGTCTACCCCCTGCGCCATCATATACTGGTATACGGCTTCTCCCCTCTGTTGACTCAGCTCGTAATTAAATGTCTCGCTTCCAACCGAATCGGCGTAAGCATGTATTTGAATTGTGACATCAGGGTGTTGGCGGTGAAACTGAACTGCTCGCTCTAGCGCCGGTAATGCTTCTGGAGTAAGATCGTGCTTGTTGGTCTCGAAGTATATATTATCAAATGACGCTACAAACTGAGAGTCTTCTTCAACCACCAATTCCAATTCTTCTAGTGATAAAGTCAGCAAAGCTGGAATGCTGCTTGATGAAGGTTCAACAGACAATTGGGGCGATCCTTGATAAGATACTTTCCGAAAGATAAATGAACCATCAGGCTGAAGAGTAGTGCTTACTTTCTGGTTGGCAGTGCCGAAGGACAAGGTTACCGTATCGTTTTTAGATAGTAGATTTTTCACCTTTCCCTTTATAGTAAATACTTCCGGGTTGGATTGCAGAATAGCGTACAGATTGATTGATTGGATAGATTCCTCTCGGAGAGAAATGTCCGTCGAGCTTTGAGCGGTAAATTGACGATAGCGTGCTGTCCGGCTAATAGAATTCTTAGCTTCGCTAGGTAATTTTTCCCACTGAAATGTATCAGTGTTGACTTCGGTAGCGTACCTTTTCTTCATCTGCGTAGCGCGGTAAACTACTAATTGAGCAATAGCTCGTTGCTCTTCGGGAGAATATTTTTCCAGCTGAAATGAATCTTCGCCAAAAGACAAAGAATCTGAGCTTTTAGTAGAGAATATCAATGTGTGAGCAAGCTGATTAATTTGCGACTGCTCTTCTGGGGAAAGCTGCTCGTACAAATGTTGTAACGCATCGGGTGACTGATCGCTGGCCGTTGCTTGCGCGAAGTAGCGGGTAGCAAATTGATGTTGAAGCTGCTTTTTCTCCTCGGGATCTAAGGTTTGCCACTGATGTAATAGGTCCAGATCTACCATTTCTTGGGTAGCTTCCCTAAATTGTCTTGCCCCTCGTTCGGTAGTTTGGTCAATCCAGCGCTGTTGCTCCGCAGGCAGTAGTTCGTACTCGTAATTCTCCTCATCCGATAGCGAGCTTTCGGTTAGGACTAGTAATTCGCCTTGTACTAAAATCTGTACCGCTTTCTTAATACGGGCTTTTTCTTCAGGAGGCAATTGGCTGTACCACTGCTGAACCTCCTCCGGCCAGGGGGTAATCTCAAAGTCTTGAAGAAACGCAAGCTGGCTTTTTACTAGCCATTTTAGCTTATTGCCGTGTATATTATTTAGTTGATGAGCGTCATCAATGGCGGCAATTGAGAGGTCGTATTCCTCCTGAATTGCCCGGAAAATTCGGCGGGCGGCCGCTTGCTTAAGGGCTTTCTTTTCGTGGCTGGGCAAAACATCGAAGAACAGTCTTGACTCTTCGTCTTTCTCGCTATCTTGCGTTTTAAGTAAGCGTTCTGCCCAGGTTTCCCACAATGATTGGCTATTCAGCGTAAAGAGTTGCTTAGCCTGAGGAACGAACCGATACTGATATATATCAAAGCCAGTTGTGCTGTTGCCCCGGTTAGAAGTAATATACCCCAAACGGTCAGCCGCCCAGATATAAGTATCATCATGGGATGAATTGAGAGGGCGACCCAAATTAACTACGTGCTGAGGTAATCGCAGTGATTGGATTACCGCCATGTAAAGATCGTAACCTCCCCAGCCGGGATGCCCATTAGAAGCAAAAAATAGTACTTGATTCGCACCATCCCAGTAAGGAGAAGTCTCCTGAAACGAAGTATTGACCGATGCACCTAAATTAATAGGGGGCTGCCAGACATTCTGTTGACGTACACTCATCCAAATGTCGCATTCTCCGAAACCACCAGGACGATCAGAGGAAAAATACAACGTATCGCCAGAGTCAGATACAGTGGGGTGTTTGGCAGTATACCCTTTCAGGTTTATTGGCTGAGGCAGTAGTTGAGCCTCGTGCCACTTTTCATTACGGAACTCGCTCACGAATAATTGATAGTAACCTTTCTCAAGGCGGGAGAAATAATAGCGGCGCCCGTCAGGGCTCAAGACTCCAGGCCCCTCATCGGCAGTAGTATTAATGGTAACAAAATTATGTAATGAGGTACGGTCTTGCCACTGACCGGAATCCAGAGAAAAGAGAAAATTATCGCTAAATGATCCTCCGTGCTGTTGGTGATAAAGAAATCCCTTACTCTCATCGCGGGTAGATGTTAGCAGTAGCTGGTTAGTCTCTCGATAAGGAGTAGCGGCAAAGTCATGTT
>CAKZYJ010000481.1 GCA_937884755.1 uncultured Flammeovirgaceae bacterium | reverse complement strand
GTCTCGGGTGGTGATCGTTGTCCAGTTGGAACCGCTATCTTCAGAATACTCAAAGATGAGCACGGTCCCGGCCCTACTCAAGCGAAGCAAGTCCCCTGCTTCAGCAGCATCTCCGCCGACCGTAGAGGGGTTCTTCGCATAGAACTGACTCGAGCTTGTCCAGGTCATGATGCCCGGATTGGCTGCATAAGCATCCGTAGAAGTAGCTTTGAGTGCCACTCGCTTACTAGGATCATCAATTTCAATTTGAATGGAACCATCAGTATTTTCAGCTAGTTTTTCAGTAATCTCAGCATAGGCTACCCAATCCGAGATACCCGAAGGGTCAGAGGTGAAATCATCTCCATTGGTGGTGCCGTTAACTACTGTGCCAAACGTTGCTGAACTGCCGCCCCCACCACCAGGGCTACCCCCTCCACCTGGTGAACTAGCCACCGTGCTGGTATCAATAGCGTAGTTTTCGGGAATAGAGATATGAGTGATACCTCGCTTTTGCCAAGTAATGATTTCGTAGCGTCCTGAGTCCAGTGCCTCGCCGTCCGCTAGGTTATAGAGCTTGTAGTCACTGGCATCTCCCGATAAAAGAATGCTTTCTAGCCCATCAACCAGCAACTCAAACTGATACTCGTTGCCATCTCCCTGGCCGGAAGCAGGCACGGTAAACGTCACGTCTCCTGTGGCATCATAGGTGGCTGACGTTTGCCGGTTGGTGGATAAGTCAATCGTAATAGTGTTACTGGCAATGGGGGTTTCTGTAATTGTGAGACTTCCTCCCCCACCCCCTCCTGTGCCTGTTAAGTCACCTGAGAGAATCCACTCAGCACTGACATCATCAGGGTTCCGCAGCACTTCCGCCCGGACAAAGGCACCGTTACCATTCGTCGTTAGAGCTGATCCCCCGGCATTGACTGTTGCCCCTAATTCTGCCTGAAACGTGATGACTCCCGCAGCATCATTTTGCAGGAAGAAGGTCACGTAGCCACCGGGCAAACTATTGGGTAGCGTCGTTGTATTTGCCCCGCCAGTGCGTTGATTAGTCTGGTTGTGACGAGAGACGTTAGGAGTATACGTAGTTCCCATTGCCTCACGTCCTTTTCGGAAAAGAGGGGTTCCATTGGCTGCACTAGAAGCTGGATCACCTTGATTGACTCGGGTAAGATAGAGTTGATCACTATCTGAGTGATACCATAAATCTAATCCAACACTGGTATTACGGCTCATTAAGCGTACTCCAGGATTGTAACGGTAATCATATAACCGTCCTTCTGCATCAAATCCAGTCCAGTTAGTAAGATTCGGACTGTAAAATCTTGCAATATCGGCAGTCTGCCCAATCCCACCCGTCACATCAAAAGGAGTGGCTGACACGCTAGTGCTAGTCAGTGAGAACTTATTAGCTCCAATAAAATCTGAGCCAATCAGATTCGAGCTATGGCTCCTACTTCGGGTATCTTCTTCATAGGCTGAGGCGACGGTAGAACCTGCCAAGGTGACCATCTCAATGCTTCCTGCCCCCTGATTGCTTCCTGTACGGTCAAAGAAGGCTACGGTGTCTACGGTGCTATGGCCAGTGACGGCTTTAATCGTGCTAATCCCCCGGTTCATCCGAATACCCACGGTCGCCCCCTCTAGATGAATGTTTTCTATTTGGGCAAGTAGGGAGCCTCCGGCATCAATGAGAATGCAACTACTACCATCAACGTTTTCATTAAGGGCATTGATCGTGATATTCGATAATCGCACCCGCTCTCCCGTACCATCATCAAGGTGGATTCCGGCAATTGCATCAACTTGGTCACTAGCGATAGCGTGAATATTGGATAGGCTATAATTGATTGGATTAGCAGGAGTCGCGTACTGAGGTGATCGTGACCAGAACCCGCGTCCTCGGAAACGCATTAACCATAAGTCATCAAAAATTGCGTTTTCATTAACATTCTGAGCCTCAAGTAAATTGTCAGCCAAATGGTTGCCGTCGAAATAAATACCTCTCACGCTCATATGGTGCTCGTAGAACCCTCGCTGTTCATCTAGGCGAAGCATGGTTGTCATGGCAGCATGAGCGATGATTCTTGTTCCTTGTGGGCCGATACCAAAAATGCGTTTGTGATGTCCTAGTGTAAAAGGGTTGGTTGTCCAGTAACTCCCATAAGGGATGTGAACAATTGGGGCAAAATTATTTGTCTGATAAAGCGCGTCGGCTTCATCAATAGCCTTCTGAATACAGAGTCCACCCAGTTCATCGGTTACCGCCGTAGCATTACTGTAATACGTCTGGGCATCGGCTAAATCAGCGAATGTGCCTGGTATTAAATTAGACAGCGGATGCGAACTACCATCCCCAATGGCCTCACCAAAGGCATATAATTGAGGAATGATATACTGATTCGCTAACTTAATTTGCTCCTCTTGGGTGATAATGGGAATATCCTCGATGGTGATTACATCCCCAGTGGATTGATTGAGGATAATAGTGTTGCCTGATACGGATGCTGATACCGTATAGCGGTGATTAGAAGTATCTAGTTTGGCTAATAGCTGCGTTTTTCGGGCAAGGGCGGTGGTGTCTGCAATATCTAGTTTACTTGTGTAGGCATTAAGTTTTGTTTGCACTAAACCAGATAGTTTAACTTCTGCTATAGCGTTATCAGCAATCTTTTCACCAATAACTGCATTGTTCGCGATTTTAAAACTATCCACTGCATCGTCCGCAATTTTAATATTGGTTACACTTCCATCAGCAAGTGCTCCACCTGAAACGGCTGCCAACTCAGCATCAGTAACCATCGTATCTAAGGCCGCTAGATTTACTTTATTGCTGAGTGAGTCTTGTAAGCCAGGTATGCTACCACCTACTGCTACCACTTCTATACTATCTTTCACTCGCTGAGAAAGATGATCCCACAGCACTGAATCATTTCCCGACAACACTCCAAGTGATGGTAAATCATCCAAATCATTGTAGGAACCTGAGAAGCGCACTAATATACTATCTCTAACAGCCTTACTTAGAGTAGTCCACGCGGCGGAATCTAACGTTGCAAGATTACCTGCATCAGAGATATTACTCACTGTATGTGCGTGGGCTGAGGGGGGAAACTCTGTAGGAACACCACTTAAGTTACCATAAGCAAATGACTCAACTTGTTCTACAACCCCGTTTCCATCAGTATCATAAATACTTTGCTGCATATCCCCTGTTCCACCACCCGTGGCTGGCTCAGTCCATACTACTGTATTACCTGGACCAACCGCTGGCACATAGCCTAGAGTTGCCCCTTCCGGATCAATAGCATCCAGTGTAATCAGAGAATCTAGCCTACGGTAATTATTGATGATAGAATCCGCCTTGGCAATCGTATAGTAGAATTGCAGTGAGTCTTTGGTAGCCAAAATCCGTATCAAGCTATCGCTAACGGTATGGATATGGTAAATAATATTCACCCCGTAATCGTAGCGATTCCATAAACCGTCGGATATGGTTCTGTTTAACAATTCTTCTTTGGTTGCCGTACTATCAATCACGGCTTGTGCCCGTACTTCATCCCAGACCAAAGAGATCAGTAATAGAATTCCACACAGTATTTTTAAAAACCGCATTAGCTTGAGGGTAAGATGTTAATAGAAATAGGGAAAGGAACGCTTGACCCACCACTATTGGTGGCTATAATATTGACATAAAGCCGTTTGGCTTCTAGTTGGACATTGGTGTACTGCTCAAGCACATCAATGGGTACTCCAGTAATATCTCGCCAGTTGTCATAGATTACAGCAGTATCTAGATGTAGCTCATCACCGTTTTGAATGCTGAATAAAGCCTCATCAATCCCACTATCTACCGTGAAAGTCATGTTTCCACCACCATCTGCCTGAAGATCTCCGACCTTACCTGTGTAATTTTCTGCTACACTGCTCGCTGATAACCGAACATTGTAAGGAATAAGTCCCGTGAGTGTGGTGTAAGTAATGCTAGTATCAGGAAACGGTTGGTTATTTGAATCAATCGTGTCTTCTATTGAAACTTGGTATTCCTCAGCTTCGTCAAGGGGGTTGTCAGCTGGAATTATTATGATTGTATAACCAAGCTGATTATCAACAATAGGGGTGAAAGGAATATTTACGCCGCCTCTTACTCTTATAAAAGTGACTACATCAGTAGCATTACTATTAGTTAGTTGCTCACCAGTAGCCTTACTAGCAATATCACTAAAGATCGCTACAACATAGCCACTGATAGGTTGCTGCGTAGACCCGTCTTTAATAGAAAAATCAATACTTTTCTGATTGGCTAAGAAAGTGAGTATTTCAGAATCACCACCTGGCTGCTGATTATTATACGACTGAACTTGATACTGATACGTCTTTCCTAGTTCAACATTTTCATCTGTGAAGATGGTGTTCCCATTATCGGGGCTAAAATATACAGTGGTAAAATCACCACCATCATCCACCACTCTGCGTCGCACTAGATACCCCGTAACCGCACCTAATGGTGGTGACCAGTATAAGATGTTTGCTAGTGTGGTTCCAGCATCCACAAATATTGCATGAAGATTATTGGGTGATTGAGATACCTCGTAAGGAAGTTGAAATGACTGAATAGGTGACCAATCACTAGTTCCACCATCGTTGACAGCCCGAATTCGGTAGTAGTAGATTGTCCCACTAATTAGATTAGTATCAACAAAGGTAGATTTGGGTTCTTCTACTAAAGCCTGAACAATCTCATACTCTAGAAAATCTTCTGTTAGCGATCGGTGAATCTCATAATCCGTCGCAAAAGCCACACTCGTCCACTCTCCTGCCAGCGTAGTGATGTCTGAAGAGAATAATAATAAATCGTTGGGTATCGCTGGAATAGGAGCCGTTGTTGTCGGGTTGACTGCTAATGTCCAACTAGAAGAAGTGCCCTCTCCATAAGCCCGCACTCGGTAGTAATAAGACTCCTGAGAGCGAAGCTGCTCATCTCGATAGCTAGTAAGCCCCCCGATATCCAGCGTTACTGCTTCATCGGTGAAATTAGCATCCAAAGCACGCTGCAACTCATACCCTTCAGCCAAATCTGCCGCTGTCCACTGCAATTCTACGTAGGTGTCTCCTTCGGTTACAATGGTTAACCCTGTAGGAATACCTACCCCTGGAGATTGAGGACTTCCTGGGGCTTGATAATTTTCATTCTCAGCGGACAACCACATCAGTAGTGGGCCAGTGTTTCGGTTGGGAGAAACGTAGACATCGTACGCCTCGTTGCCAAGCACACCATGCAGGCGTAATCTTACTGGATTGATATTGTACCCACCAAAGTTAAATATCGCATTAATTGCTGAAGGCACAGCCACCCACCAGTAGGTTCCAGATCCTGTTTGAAACTCGTAAAAGTTACTTCTTACACTGACTTGTCTGCCAACACCCGTCGCCACCTCAGCCCAAGAAGGAAGCCGATTTAGTGATACCCCAAATAGGTAAGTAGCTAATACCTCCTCGTCTTCATTATCACCTACCTTTTTAGTAGAAGTGATATCAAACACCTGGATATTATCATCTTGATATGGAGTAATCACAAAGCTATCATCCGAGGAGATAAGCTTGATTCCTTCTATCTTCTGAAAGTTTCGTTGAAAGTAAGTCTTAACCGGATTATTGGGAGACGTAAACATTACAGCGTACCTTTTACTTGTTCATTCAATTGAATCATTCCTTCACTGATGCGCTGTATTTCCCGAGGAAGTTTGGCCTCAGCGGCATTAAGCACCGCAGTGAAGTAGAGGTTGTAGTCATCAGAAATATCATCGAGCGTCGTGGTACGCTGGTCTCGCTGACCCAATCGGGATTCAATACGCCTGGTTTCTACTTGCTGAAACAACCTTTCCGCTTCAGGAAATAATGGTTCATACAGTACTTCACTCAGGTGCGTGTTAGAACTAACAAAGCCAAAAAGTTCTTCAATCGGCTTTTTTACCCAAGCGCCATTAGCCTGTCGTACTTCCACTTCTCCCAAATAGGGTTGAATAGTCTGATCGTAAAGAAAACGAGCTTGACCAGTTGCGAAGGCCTGCCCTCGGTCTAATGGAACAAGTAACAGCGAAAGCTCATAAACACCATCGTATTCTAGTGGGATAGTAAACTCTTCTACCGTAGGAGAAGAGGCATTGTAGGCTTCAGGTAGAATGATCGGTTGATCTCCTCCCAGATAGCGCACCAGTAGCAAACGGGCATGATCCGATAAGATCACTCCCGTATCAGAACCATAGCCAGTATCATTGAGTAACTGGACGGTGGTGCCTGTTTTGGGATTATAGGATAAGTAGGGCTCCCCAAAGATACCGGTCTGATCAGCAAAGGTAGCCTTTGGCTGATCTTCGTATCGTTTGTATAGCCCTACTTTTGCTCTAAACGTTGCCACAGACTAGCTATTTAGAAGGTTTAGCTTCCTGATCTTGCTTCACCGCCTGCTGCTTTGCTTTTTCCTCAGCAGCTTTCTTAGCGTTTGCTTCAGCCTCTGCCTTTGCTTTCGCTTCGGCTTGTTTCCGAGCTTCCTCAGTAGCTTTCTTGGCTGCTTCAGCTTTAAGCTTAGCCTCCTCTTCTTGGCGTTTCCGGGCAGCTTCTATCTCGGCTTCCTGCGCTTTTTGCTCTTCTAAATCTTCAACTACTTCTTCAAGCTTCTTGCCTTCACTGACGGTTTGACGAATGATAAAAAGGGCTTCTTTCCCATTTGCTGTACCTAAGAACTCCATGAGGTGACGCATCGGATTGGTCTTGGCAGGCACCTCAGTGATAGGATCGCCTTTAGCAGTGTTAAAGATAAACTTCCGCGTCCCTGGTCGGTAGACAACAATTCCCTGCGTTTCGGCTTTGATTAGGTAGAGTAAGCGAGCCGCTTTCTGAATGGCTGGGTCTTGCACCTTAAAAGCTTCAATCACCTGCTGACAACGGCCAATACGCTGGGTGCCAAGTTTTTTACCTTCCTCTACAAACTTGATGATCTGTGAGTTGATCGTCAGCTCATCGCCTTTGGTTTTTAAGCCTAACTCTTTCGACACCTGCACAAGTACTTTGTAGTCCTGATTGTAGATAGCAGACTTTAAGAGGTTCTCTAGTAAGCCAAAGTCGTTCTCCTGCTTTAAGGCAATGGTACTGTTGACCAGGCGGAACTCAGGAGCTTTAGTTTTATCCCGGAACGGGTTTGACTCGTTCGTAGGATAGCTGCATAAGTACTCGTAGAGCGCAACCTTCTCTTTAGGTACTTTCAGTTGAGCATTGATAAAGATCGGTCGCTTAAGCTGATAGACAGACTTTTCCTTCCCAGTGTCACGATCGACGACTTTTCGAATACTGTCTACATTACCGATAGAGACATACTGCCCTTCTTGCTCATCATACACCCGCACTTCTTTACTAAGCATCTTGGATGCTGAGCGGGGAATCGGTCGCCCATCATCGTCGAGACGGGTGGGGACAATTAACTCAAATATCGTGTCTTGCACCGGTGGCTCAACATGATATTTTTTAGATAGCACTTCGTTGGGTCTAAACATAATTAGATATTTTAAGTGAATCCCTTTCTGGGCAATGGGTGGCAGTACACTAAAAGCTTCCTGCCACCACTTGACCCAAAAGAGGAAATGATGTGGATGACTAATCTAGGCTTTGGTGTAATACATGAATAGATGGCGAGAAAAGAACTCAACCCCGAAGTGACCTATGCAGTGGAATAGGTGCTGCATGGTACCATTAGTCGGCCCACCTTTAGCCATTGCACCAGATTCCCAGATCGCATGATCCATACCTTGCTGTAAAGGCACAGCAATATCATGATCAGCATACACGTGCTGCAAGTAGGATACATTCAAGCTTTCGCCATCAAGCATGGTGTTAATGGTTCCTACAGGGATACCCATGAATGCTCCGTCGTATTCGTGTCCTACTGCCCCAAGCATATTAGGTTTACTGAACGCGGGGATTTCCCGGAAAGCAATATCAAGTCCGCCGATGCTCACCCCTTTTAGGTGCATCGCAATGGCTTGCTCCTTTCCACCAGGGATCTGGGAGAAGTTAAACTCAGTACCAGTGTTGGAAGCAAAATCGTAGACCATTTTGAGTAATGCACTTGTCCAGTCCAGACCGCCTAGTAAGGTGTAGGCAGTTGGCCCATGCTTTTGGTTGATGAGTTTTCGCATATCATCGAAGAACTCCCAGCCTGGCTCTACTGGATTGGCTGCCGGGTCCCATGTACCTGTGATGCCGGAAGCAATGGCTTCGGGAATAAAGCCTTGCATGGTACCCACACTTTTGCCATTGTAATTGATACTACCGCCGTCTTCTTCACCAATGAGCTGAGCCATTTCAATGTTCATCTCAAAGTTGTCCATCTTGGTGGTAAGGTCAGGATCAAATAGGTAGCCCTGGTCACCCACTTTATAGTAAGCAAGCTTGGCAATATGCGCGTAATCGGTCACTTTCAAGTCTTCGCGTATGGTCTGAAGCTTGGTGGTGAATGGATAGCGCGGAGTGATACGGCCTTCGATCTCTGAGCTTTCTTCAGTCTGTGCGTTAGAGTAGACAATGATTTCTTGCCCCGCTGACATGGCAGTAGCAGCGGCTTGCACATTATGGGTATTGAGTCCCCGGATGGTTGCCACGTTTGCATCGGCGGTGCGATCCACTTCTTCCACAAAACCTCGAGCACCATTGGGGAACTTCACTAAGTCCGTTTTCCGGATATTAGCGTTTCCTTGGTAATGGTAGGCATCAGCAATAGTTACTTTGGTGACGTTAGCGGTAGCATTATCTACGCTTTCCACTTCTAGGTTACGGGCAATGTGGTCACCCATTTCCCAGTTACGAATGGTCATCTGACGAGCTTTCCGCACGTGCTTAGTACGGTTCTGGGCAGGGTATAACATTTTCCAATATGATAGGCCGCGATACATTGGGTAGCGACCTACTAAAGCCTTATAGTCGTCAGGCTCCAAAATATTCATTGTAGAGAGCACCTGATGATTGACGGTCATGGGTGCTGTATTTTGCATTGGCATGATTTAAAGATTTTTTAAATTGGATAGAGCACTCCCAGTCTCTTTGTGAGCATGGGCTTTGGGTCAAGAAAATCGGGTAGACTCGCTACCGACTGTTAGGCGCGTTGAGCTTGGGCTTGTTCTACAATACTTTTTTGAATTCCCTTCCAAGTGGTTGGCGTGGATGGATTCGCGGTATTGTTAGCACCATTCATGATGGTTTGAGCTGCCCCCTGGGTGTTGGTTCTGACTAGACGTTCTGACTCTATCCCGGCATCTCGGCCTCGCTTAAACGCGGTTTGGGCAAAATTTCGCACACCAACGGCTGCGACGGTTGCAAATTCGGCTAGACGCTCTGGTGAAAGTGCGGTGCCTTCGTCGTTGGCTGCATAATTTATTAAGAAATCCCGGAACGCTATCCCCGGACTTTCAGTGAAATGTTGAACAAATTCCCGGATATCGGGCTTGTTTGGGTCTATGTTGTAATTAAAGTTCTCCTTCCATCCATCACCGCCCTCTTGCGTACCTCCTTCAATTTCCATCTGAATGCCTTGGTAGTTCTGCATGAACTGCTTTCCCATCTGCATTTGCTGCTGCCGCTCCTGTTCGTATTGCCGTTCTTGCTCAGAAGGCTCAGGGTTTGCCTGACTGGTAAATCCTTCCCGGCCTTTCTCAATGATGCCGGAGTATTTATCTTTCTCAGATGAGAGTAGTTGCTTTGCCCGGTTAATGCGCCGGGTGAGTTCGGTTTTGGCAGTGAAGGATTCGTCTTCGGTAAGGTTCTCGTATTCTTCTCCGATGTAGCCTCGGATATCCGCTTCACTTAATCCAGCAAATTCCGGATCTAATAAAGCTCCCTGGACTAACAGTTCTTTATTATCAAGCTGAGTAGCATCAAGTCGGTTGACATGAGCATACCGCTGTAAGGTTTGGTCGATCTGATCTTCGTCCACTGAGTTAATCAAAGCGTATAAGTCACGGTGACGATCGCTTTTAAATTCAGGGGTTGGATTGAAGTTTTGTAGTTCCTCTAAGCTTTTAATCCTTCCTCCAGTCGCCTGACTGATTTGGTCAGTCATGTATTGATTCAGCTGCTGCTGCGCCTGCTCTTGGGTTAGAGCAGGTGGAGTAGGTGTCTGAGTCGTTGAAGTTCCATTTCCCTGCGCATCATTTGAATTGCCGGGCTGCTCTCCCACTGGTGGTTCTGAAGGTGAGGAGGCAGGGGTTCCGCTGGCACTGGTTGCGTTGCCGGTTTCACCCTCTTGTGTGGAAAGTTCTCCCCCCACGGGATTATTGCCTGGTTGTGTTCCATTGGGTTGCTGAGGATTAGTTACTGGCTGCCCTTCATCAGCAGGCTGATTAGGTGTAGCTGCTGGAGTAGGTTCAGGAGTTGCTGTGGGTGTTGGGGTAGGATTGCCGGATTGTGGTGCCGGATTGGCTTCTGGAGCAGGTTGCCCAGTGGTTAACTGATCGTATTCTGCTTTCTCTATTTTCTCTACCTTAAAAGACATATGTGTTGGGTCAAATTATGTTCTTCTTTCCGCGATAACGATTTTTTTTGGGTAATTATGAAATTTTAGGTAGATTGTTGCCAACATTGGCAGTAATCGCTACGTTAATCAAGTAGTACCACGAGGTTTTTAGTTATGTTTATTTTGTACACTATACAGATCGGTTTTGAGAACCTGAGAGTGAAAGTTTCTGGGGAGGCCGAGGTGTGTTTAGTAGACATCAATGGGCTTGCTTTGCCCAAAGTAGCTTCGGTAGGTATTAGTAACGTGGACGGTACACCAGTTGCCCAAAATCAATTCTGGAGTTCATTAGCCCGGCATGAAGAAGACATTGAAGAATACGTCCTTGAAGTATTCAATTCCCGTTTTCCCGAACTCGGGGGTATCTGTCTCTCCTCTGATAAAATTGAACGTCAACGGACACTTGATTCGATATCTAAGCTTCGGGTGGCAGGGTAATCAATATTTTTATGTTTACTACCGCGACTTGTACCGAGCGCTGGGAAAAGCTTATGAGCACTATGTTCGTGATGCTAGGCGGATGTTACTGGATAATCAGGCGGTGGAAGAAAACATAGACTATATCGATTCATTACCTTTCCCTGGCAAAGACAAGAAACATGCTTACTGGCTATCTCTTCCCACGGCTATTCATTTCTGCATGATGCAGGGCACAAGTCAGGCCGCGTTTGTTAAGAAGTCTCTTTTACTTCTTTCTTCGAAGAACGATTAGCATCAGTGGCATTTTGTCGAGAAGACTGAACCCGCATACTTTCTTTGGTAATCTCAGTGACGGTTTGGGCTTGCTGCATTTCCTGTTCATGGTCGTGCTGCTCTTCTTGTAACTCTTCTTCGTGGTCGTGCTTGGTGAGTTGAAGGATTCGCTCTCGTTCTAACTTCTTATCTTCGATTGCTAAATCAATCTCTTTCACCTTCACCTTCCACTGGCCTTCTAGCTCAATTTCTTTGAGTTTGGCTTCAGAGGCAAGTTGAGCAGCTTGTGCTGCGCCTTCATTGTTCATCTGAGCATTTTGAGCAGCCATCTCACGCTCTTCTTCCTTACGCTGCTTCTTAGCCAGGATATAGTGATACATGGCTTTTTGTAAGTTGTCCTGATTGAGAATCATTAGTCCCACATCACTAGCTAACGCCTGGGCATCCATCTCTTTAATGATAATCTCATGCAACCGCTGACGCTCTGCTTCTTCTAGCCCAGATTCTATCCTGACATCAAAGACATACTTAGCAAAAGCATCATACAGCGTACCCTGGGATTATTCCACCGGCGAAAGATCGCTGTCCGCCCGAAGCATCTCAGGAATCAAGAACGATAAGCGAATCGCCGTTTCTTCGTGTAGTCGTTTTCCGGCAAACCGATAAGGGCCAATAGCATGGCTATGGCTGTCAAAAGCAAACTGGGCTAATTGGTTGGTAAGCTCGGCATCCGGAGAGGAAGCGTCTGTCACCGAATTAAAACCACTGTCCTCGGCAGTCATCAAAAGCTCATTCTGCATCATTTGGAAATGATCCAGTGCTGCTTTTGCCATCCCCCCTTTAAATTCCTGCATCGCAAAACCTTGAGCAGTGAGTTCTCCAAATCCTACTCCAAGCTGGGTGAGCATCTTGTGATTCATTAAAATCGCTTTGATGGGATCAGCCTCTTCTCCCTCTTCGCCTTGTCCTAATGCCGCAATCACTCCTATGGTGGGGTCCATGATCGTACCGTCCCCATTGGACTGGGTAGAATAATGCTTGTACTGGAACCAATGGACGTTTGCCATATGAATACGGGGCTCCAGCACTTCTAATAGACTCTTTTCTACCTTGACTACCCGGTAAGAAAACTTAGGGTCAGAATAATCTTCTCGGTTACGCTCCTGGCTTTGCTGCATACCCATCCGGAACTTGTACTTGGTTCCTTCAATCCAGTAACAATTATATATGTTCTTATAGGGTTCGGCATGTACGGCTTGACCTTGCTTGGCATACTGCTCTACAAAGTCCTCGTGGGCTAACTGAGGCTTGTACCAACTAGCGGCTTTGGTTTCTACCACTTTGTTACCCACTTTATTCTTCCGGGATTTGGTCACCATCAGATCATCGCTGAACCATTCGGCATGCCACAGATACACCGCTTCCCGATCATACGGATATTCGCCTGTGGTATTATAGTGGGCATGGCGCGTTCCGGAAGTAGTATTACTGTACTTGCTTGAGTCAATGCTATTAGCAATCTGGTAGTAGTCCTCTTCAGTAAGTTCGTTATTGGTGTCCCAGTTTCGCAGCTCACCAAGCGTCACCTTACGCCGGTAGCCAATATAAGGCAGATCCCGGTAGTCTGAAAAGTCAGAATCTAGTAAGGCAAAGTTCTCAGGGATGCAGCGATTAATGGTTGCCCGGTTACGTCCCATGTAGCTCATGGTGCCCCCATAGCCAATCCGAAGAATGTCGTTCATGCATTCCCGATAGATGTCATTGAAGCGGTTCACCTGAAGCGTCTCGTCGATCGCTTCATGCATTTGATGGATCACTTTAGGTTGCAAAGCCGTGTCCATGAAGAGCTGGAGTTCATCTTTACCATTAGGAACCGGTACACCTTCGGGAAGTGGGCTTTGGGTTTCAATACCCATACCCTCTAGGGTTTTATATAAGTCTTGGTTATTGACGAAATCTTCTATCTGGGCTTCTAAGTCCCTACGCCTCAGATAAGAGTTGTAATCGATCTGCTTAATGATAAGTCCTTTCTTGGCTTCAGCAAGTTTATCGGCTACGATATTCCAGAACTTATCGAGCTTTAAGGTGATCCAGTCGCTTTTAAACCAAGATTCCTTATTGGCAATATCTTCATCAGAGATATTGAGCATGTGGTAGTAGTCCTGAACGCGCTGTTCCCCTCGGGCAAGCTGACGATAGTACTGGGCGAGTTCCCGCCGTTTTTGGTTGTATTGAGAGTTGTAAAGCTTTTCAATGAACTCAGCCCACTTTTGATACCAGTCGGCGTTTTTATAACGAGGGTCTAGCTGATCGCTAGGAGGGGAAAGTAAATCACCGCTTTGGGTAGGCATGACAGAATAGTTTCAGTTTTACCCTAAATATACTTAAGGTTTTACGTGAAACGCAAATTCACTGATTTTAGCATGAAAAAACCTCCCCGGAATCCGAAGAGGTTTTAAGAGATGATTAACAAATCTAAAGTCTGGCAAAGACCAAATCAATGGTAAAAAGAAAGTTAGTTGCGGGGATCGGAATCGAACCGATGTGGCTAAGGTTATGAATCTCAGTGGGTAGGCCAACAACCACCCCGCGATATTCTTGTCTCTCCAATTGTCACCTGCGCTCAGGTCGGCGTAAAAGTAATCATTCATTTGCCTCGCCGGATTGCGATTTAAGGCCGAGTTAAAAATTAGGGTTTTTTGAGCAGCAAAAGGACTTGAACCTTTGTGTATCCTGCTTACTTACTGCTGATTTCTACTACACTACACCCAAAGCTAAAAAATATTTCGGATTTACCAAAAATTATTTAAGGGTTTTATCCATACTGTACACGGGAACAATGCTGAATTTTAGATTAGGGCGCAGCTCGAGATACTGAAACTCAATCGCTTTAAAAGCATCGCCCTTGGTTCTAAACTTTTCGCTATCCCCTAACCCATACACTGCTAATGGCTCAAGCCTATCCATCACATTACTCACCACACAAACGATATATCTTTTGGTCATGGCTGGTAGTCTTCGGGGATGAGTCTAACCTTCTTAAATCTCTTGATGGCATTCTTGAGGTTCAATGCGGGCATATACCAATGCTTCGGGTTACGTTGAGCTTTCCTGACTTGCCGTACTTTCCCGTCTTCACCGAGCGAAGTAATGGTTTCTGTTTCTACCTCAGATACTTTCTCACCATCAAAGACGAATAGCCGATGTCCTCGGTGGACATGCATCCGGTGGGTGAAACGGGTTTTATGCTGCGCTTTCCTCACCTCAGCCTGGCTATGCTCAACAGGCTTTTCTTTAGGTTCAATCATGATATTTGTAGATTTACAAATCGAAAATCTTTCTTTAAACTCGTTTTAAGCCACTTCCCAATATTTATTTGTAGTTTTACAAATAGACTAACCAGGTAGTTTATGTTTAGGGAATAGTGAATGCATCTTCTTACTTACCTTTGGCTTCTTAGACTTCTGTGTGACACCATCAGCGGCTAACCTGGTCATACCCATACTCGCAATCGCATCGTATTTCTCCCGGTTTGAAAAATCGTACACCAGCATCTGCTGTAAGTCCTCAGCAAAAATGTAGTCTTTCCCTCGGTGCTTCACGTGATTACCAATCAGTGAGACATATTTATCCGCAAGGCCATGAGAGGCCTCTCCTCCCGTCATTTCTTTCTGTCGGTCTTTATTCGCCGTAGAAGCAATAGCTATATCAGGACGCTTCATGAGATAGTCTTGGTAGCCCCTGCGCTCAAACTCTAACTCAAGTAAGTCTCCCCCTCCCCCTTTCTCGGTGAGTATCTGGCAGCCATAGTACATGCACTGCTTAATCATATCCTCCCAGTACTCTTCGGCATGGTCGGGCTTATTTTCGTAGCGCACGATGAAGTTATTAGTGAGCTTAATGAGTGTATCTTCGTCCATATCCGACGGTACTGGGCAGTTGTTCATCCAGATATGACTCACTGCCGCAGAGCCTCGGTTTGGATCGGCTCGCTTCTTTTTACCTCGCTTGATGGGGTCAGTACCACAAGAAAAGTAGCTCGGGTCAATGGGAGCCTTATCTACTACCATCTCGTTATTGCGAAATCGGCTTACCCGTCGGTAGCGATTTTTCTTACTAGGCAGGTAGCCAACTTTCCATTTGCCTTTACTGTCTGGAACCCAGATCACTCGATCTTTGATTTTTTCATCCTCCCACTCGAAGTTCCCTTGTCGCCAGGGAGGTTCAGCTAATCGCTCCAGAGCTTCTAAGCGCAAATGGATAACATCTTCAGGGAATTCGGTTTCACCATCCCCCGTCATGCAGGCCTCTTTGAATGTCTCAGGATATTTCCGGCAAAACTCAATGTACTGCCGAGGATTATTCTCCCGTAAATAATTTTTTTGCTGCTTCAGGAGTTTTCTTGCTCTTTCTTCATCGCTGATACCTGTCTTTTTATCAATCACATAGTGCTTGTGAGCACTGATAAAATGAAAGGCTGCTAGTGTAGAGGTTTGGCCTAATGGGTTTAAGTTATCCGGTTTAGGGATAGAAGCCATCACTAAGTCTTTGTAGCGCAGCATGGCATCATTTGAGATATCCGCTTCCTCACCCTCTTTATCTTTATCCACGGTCGTAGCGCACAGCGCTTTACCAATTACGCCAGAATCAGGATCTCCAGTTTCGGTGAAGCAAGGCATGATTTTAGACCAGCGCGCCCGGATGTCAATCGTCTCATTCTTTCCGTCTTCGTCCCCAATGTAAGCGTGAAGCTTTTCAGAATCATAGGCTTTCGTTTTTGAAGAAGCGTAGTCTAACCTACCGCCATGTACAAGGGGTAGATCATGCTCTTCTAAAAAGTCGTCGTAATCTTTATGGGCATCATCCCGTTTTTTAGAGTCAGGAATATCAAACGAG
This sequence comes from uncultured Flammeovirgaceae bacterium, assembly GCA_937884755.1. Classification (GTDB taxonomy): domain Bacteria; phylum Bacteroidota; class Bacteroidia; order Cytophagales; family Cyclobacteriaceae; genus Tunicatimonas. The sequence continues at coordinate 12,154 of CAKZYJ010000481.1, read as the reverse complement.
ATGCTATCTGATATTCCACCCCGCACATCATAGAACGGGCGCATGAAACGAGGAAGCTTTCTAAACACTCGTTCTACCCTGGTTTCCCAGAGCTTTTCCATTTCGTCTTCTGAAGTGGATTGCATTCCGCCAAAGCCATTCTTCGTGAGAAAAGTCATCCAAAGGACAAATGTGATCTCGTCAGCGGTTTTACCAATTCGGCGGCACGAAGCAATGAAGGCAGCAACATATTTAGGATTATCGTAGATCCATTGCAAAAAATACCACACTTCCCGGTCAGGCACCCGGAAGTCAGGGAAACCAAAATCAAACTCACTATAATTGAGATGCATGTACCAAGCACCCGTGAGAAAGAAGGGTTCGCCTTGTAGCATAAACCAGGCCCCGTTTTTTATCCGGTCTAGCTCTCGTAACCGGATCTTTTCAGCTTGTTGATTGATGTAGCTGGGGTATTTTTTTCGGTAGTTACGCTCTTGCTTTTCCCACTTACGAAATTCTTTGGGTAGCTCTTGGCGGTGCCAGAGTTGATTTTTCTGGGTGCGGTACTGGCCTATGATCTCGCGGCGTTCCATCTTCCCCGTCCAGTAGTTCCATACGTAGCCGACTCGGGGCAAGTAACACCGGTAGGTGAACAGCTCTGATTCCAAATCCACAAAGTGGTTGGTGATGGGCTTGCCGGAACGAGGGTCAGGATAAGGAATATGCATTACAGCTTAATCGGCGGTTAACAAATATGGGTGCCCTTGCTCAACTAGCCAGTCGCATATTAACTTGTTGACATCGGTAGTAATTGATTCTAGATCAATACCCTCTTTAGGAAAGGAAATTTCGGCAGATATTTTAATGCCATTGTTGTAAACATCGATTTCAAATCCATCAAATTTATTATGTAACACATCTTCCACAACAATAACTATAGGGCGACGCTCACCACCTGTATTTCCGCGCCTTGAATCAATGAAACCAAACTCCGCATTCTCAAGCAAATCATTATAATCAAACGGGGAATACGTACTTATTTTAGGCTTCATAACGCTGGATGTTGAATGATTAAACCTTTCATCTCTTCTTCAATGACCGACTTGGAATCAGTGTAGGCCTGAACAAACACCTTCTGCCTACCATCTAAGTACTCCTGCACCTGTTCTACATGGTAGTAAGAAGTCATGAGTTTTCTGTTCGGGGGATAAAGAATTAATAGATCACCTGGCTCAATGTCTGGAATCAGATCAACCGTTTCAAGCTCTAAGTTCACCAGTTCCACCTCTTGTCTTTCTCGTCCCGCTAACCAGCCAAAAAACGACACAGGGCGCTGATACAGAACATTGGACTGATGTGTGACCTTAAAGGTGTACTCGGTGTTGAGGTATTTAATATTACTCATTGGTTTAGGGGTTGAGCAGCTTTAAAGAAGACGGATTCGTAACTCCCAGTTTTCAAAAACACCGCACTATCTTCACTGAATAAAACTAAATGGATCAATGACAACTCTTCGTTTGCCAGACACTTTTCCACTTCTTTTACATAACCCCCTACTGTATCACCACTTTCTAAAACAATTCTGACTAAATCAGTCTCCTCTATAGTCTTTATATCTTCACAAGAAGCCACTACAGAAGTCTTATCAATTTCATGAATAGTTAAAGTGTTTTTTGGGTCTTTAGGAAGTGGGGGTGGATAGCAATCTTCAATAATATCTAGTAGGCGAGAACGAAGAACATAGAAAGCATTCATCCCAACATCAAGCTTTTGAAGCTGCTGAACTTGCGGCACCTTGTTCCACTCCAAATTCAACAGCAACGCACTCTTATTTGCTTTTTGTTCGTGCAGATAAGTTAGGTAGGCTGTATATTCTCTTGGACTCAAGCCCCGAACAACTTCTTTGAATCGTGCCATAATTAAGTATCTAGTCGTTTAAATTCTTCTTCGGTCAGGATATGGGTGTTGCGGAGTAGTCTGATTTTTTGGTAGTACTCTTGTGAGCGAATCCGGCCTTCAAAGTCTTCCTTTTGAAATTCTATCAACCACTTGAGTGCTTTCTTCACTAGTTGGTACCGCTTATGATCACTCTCACTGGTGATCTGCTGCTTTTTTTCAGTGAGGCGCATATTCCAAGTGAAATGATCCCTTTTCATCACTACGTCTATTTCTTGCATCATTATCCTACTCCTTTCGTGTCCCTGGGATATACTTTCTTATGAGCCACTACTTCCATTGTGGTGGGGAATAGCCGCTGTTCTGCCACTTCCGTTAGTTCGTCCGACTTTCTGAATAAGGTGTCCTTGATCTCTTCCATCTCTTTGGCAAGCTGGTCATTGATCTTCATCACGTTCCCTTTTTCTTTGGCAGTTTTCACACTCTGTTCCAGATCCGTCTCCTCTTTGCCGTGATCTATGAGCAGCATCAGATTCTGTTGGTACACGACCCGCTTCATACAGTACTGGGTCCACTGGTGCTGGCCGGGTTGGTGGATATCAAGTAGAAAGCCGACGATCATACGGGCGATATCATCGGTTTCATCCTCGATAAATTTAGACTGAAGCACTAGCTCAAGACGTCTACTTTGCCAGCCTTTATTTTTGCGTTTGAATCCGGCCAGCTCAGCGGCCACTTCCATCCGTTCTTTGTCGTCAGGAAAGTCACGCTGAAGGTCAGAGTGGAAGTCGTAGTAGTAGCAGATAAACTTAATCCACTGGTCACGGTCTTCATATGGGCAGTATACAAAGTCATGATGCTTTCGGAATGGGGTGAAGGCTTCAAAGGCACTAGCATCTTCCTTTAACTGATGTACTGGAAACTGTAATCGGACAAACTCTTTCATTAGATTGTCCCCTCGCCCACTTTCATATTTCTTTTTTTCGGAAATATGCGGTCTACATACGTTTTAGAACTTGATCCAGTCACCAAGCACTCTTCATGCTTAGTATAGATTTCGGAACGAACGGTTACAACACTACCGAACAATACCCTAATCTTGTCTTTAAGACTGAATTTCGTTCGCGTTTCATGGATGATAATATCACCCGTTGTCTTTTCTTTGTTCATTTGTCTGTTGATTTAATGATCCAGATAATCGGCATTACTCCTCGCTGGCAGATATTTATACAGCCATTGTCCTCCATAACCCAGCAGAAAGCTTTAGAAGAAGAATTGAATTTCAGATCAACGATCTTGTCTTCTAACTGATGATATTCAAGGTCATTACGATCTTTTAGTCCGTACCACAAATCATCAAAGATTCGGGTGACGCCAGACTTTTTTCTTCGGTAAGCAGTCCAACCATTGCCTTCAAACTGTTGACTAGCGGTGGCGGTGTATTCTATAATCATCGGTATCTTGGGTGAGGGATGGTGCGGGAAAAGAGTTGGAAACCGTCTCTAGCCTTCTCGTAGCGGGAATAGTCTTGCGGAGCTACTACCTCTACCTTTGCCCGAACGTTCATGACATCCCGAAGAGGGTTTCTGTCATCTCTTGTTGCTTGAATACTAACCAAATTCTTTTCAACTAAACTATCAGCTAACCTTAGGGCTAACTGATAACGAAGTTTCTTTTGGTCAAATTCTTCGTTGTAGGAAGGGATTATATCAAAATCAGTGCGAACAGTCTCAACATCAGGTTTGTACTCAAACACATGCACCCGCCCATACATAGGATTATTCAGAAGATCATGATACCGCTTAGCAATCACCGCTAGGGTGATGATAACCAGTAGGAAAGTGGCACCTGCCGCTAGGCAGACACAAACGAAGAGTGTTAACACTGGAATCATAACCTACTTCTTCAAATCACCCATTACCCCACGATCTTGACGGTTCTTTACCCGTCTGCGAGACATCTCTAAAAAGACTTTCAATGCGGTAATCATTTCCTTATTTTCCTCACACGGGAAGCGAGCATCTAGTTTCTGGGTGCGATCAATCAAGGCAATCACCAATTGTTCGGACTGCAAGCCAGCAAGCATTATTGTGTCTGTTTTTTCAACGAAGCGAATACGTTGCCGACCATGAGCATACCTAGCTTTCCCGTCTGAAAACCCTAAAGAGTTACGAAACTCATACTCGTGTGCCCCACCATATGGATCTTCGTGATGGACAACAGCAAATACACTCTGCTCTTTAGATGGATACACCGTTTCTTCTAAGGCGATTACCTCTAAATCATTACCGGGAAACACCTTTCTCTCTTCTAATGGTTGATAGGTTTCGTCAAATATTCCACTGTCAATAGGGTAATAGCGATCTTCATACCCAGCCTCTTTAACAATCCATTCACCAGAAGCTACTACTACATTTTGACCTTGAGCGGTGATGACTTCACCTAAATAACGTCCTAAGTTTGTTTGATGCACATTTTGCACCCCTTCCGGAATGTTGTCGGGGGGCAAGAACTGCTCTGCATCGATAACCTTTTTTTCTATTGCTTGAAATTTCATTGTATAAAATTTAAGGGTAAAAAAATAGGGTGAAGAGAAACTCAGCACCCTATCCTAATCGCTCATTATTCATAAAAAACCAACCTATTTCTTATACTCCTGTAGCAATTTGAGGAGGGGCGTCCAGTAAGCCCTGAATAAATTCTACACCACTCTTACCGCCTCGTAATACCGTGACGCATACCTTTAAGAAATCACCCACTGGCTTCTCAAAAAGATCGCGCTCGGCATCGGCCACTAACTCAGCCACCTTCTCATCAATGTACTTGTACAAATCAATTTCTTCTATCAGCGTGATGTCTAACGCTTCTGGTACTAGTTTTCCCAACGCAGCGCGTACCCCATCGTAGATACCCGGTATCCGAAAAGCTAACCCTAAATCCTTTACAGTTAGATCACTGTCATCCAGCGAATCACTGGTTAGATCAGCCGTTTCTAAGACTTCATCAATAAAGCCTTTTACATTTTCCGTTCCTTGTTCCATGATATATCAAGTTTAAATGGTTACAGATTTTGCTCTAAATGACTAAGAAGCCTCTCTAAGTTTTGAATATTTTTGTTGCTATCATTAGCCAATTGAGAGAGCATTTCTTTCATAGAGGATTCATCAGGCCTAGGACCACCAACTTCCCCCTTCACTGAGTCTAATGGGCCAGCAATCCTTGCTGAAATCTTTTCTAGATGCTGCAACATTTCCCGTGTAATGGACGCTTGCTCTTGCAGCTTACTTATGCTAACAGAAACAGAATCCATCTCTCGATTTGGTGCATTTGTGTGGTAATGTGGCTCAGTGTCCTGAATCATAATTGGCTTATTTTAAAGGGTTGACAATCGCGTTTTCGGGGAGGATACCCCAGATACTGCCCCGGTGCATACAGTAGTAGTTGATGCACTCTATCTTATTTTCAAAGTGGCAGTTCTTATCAAATACCACTCTATCCCCCACCTTCAATTCCCGCATATTCCCGTACTCAAACTTCAGCGGTGGGCCTACTGCAGCAATACGCCCCACCTGGGCACGAGAACTCTCTTTGTGAGGCAAATGAATAGAACCCGACATCACCTCTTTCTCTTCGGGTTCCACCAACAACCACCCACCCACAGTCTCAATTTCTACTTGCCCAACTTCGTAAGCTACCGGAGTGCCGGCCACCCGGCAAAAGATATTGCTGACCATCATGGCTAGGACATCGCGTGGCGAACCGTCATCGCCTTTCGCTGTTTTGCCTAAAAACCTACGGTGCTGACCGGTTTCGGTGTAGTGAAAGTAGACCGTATCACCTACAGACAAATTCATCTCAATATCATCTTCCTGGAAACCCTTGTGCTTATGCGGACTCTGCGGATGACTATCCACCCGGTATTTAGACAATTTCTTTGGCAGCCCTACCACCGTTCCTTTGATCGTTGCCCGAGATAAATCCTGGGTTCCATCACTCACCGTTTCTTCTCGGTAATGGGTGGTGAGCGTGAGCTTGCCTTCCGGCGTGTCGATCGTTTTTTCGTGGTCATTCAATGACTCAACCGCCACTGCCACTTTGTCCAGCATATTGACCGGAACACCAATTGAATTTTTAGCTATCGCTACTGCTTTACTCATGAATTTTTTATTTCCGTACAACCACTTTACCTCTTTCCTGATCAAACTCTACCTTCATAATTGCCTGCTCTGGAGTGTTCCTCCTGATCTGATGATCCCACATATGAACCGTTACCAACTCATACAATGGCTCACCCTTCCAACTCATCCGATCCCGTACAAAACACGCTTCACTACCACATACCACTAAATCCCCTACCTCATACTTGAATAGTACTAATTCCAATTCCTCTATTTCACCCATTCCAGGGCTATCTGCCACTAAACTATCATCGCTTATTAATCCTCGTGTTATGACCATCTACCCAAATCTAAGCCATTATTCACTTTTACCCAAAATTTCACCCTATTTTTTCATAATTACACAATCTAATGTTCATAACCACACGTTCCATTGCCCCTATCCCACTACCCAACCTACCCCAACCCTGTCTACTCTGCTACCTATCCCTAATTGTATAATGGCAATGTTGAGTTGTGAAATGATAAGAGTGATGGAGAAGTGGGGTTACTACTAATTTCAAGGGGGTGGGTCATGGTCTCCCCTTTTCTCTCAGTTTCGACCGGGTGGTTCACTTTTGAGCTTTGAAATGAGAAATTGATTTGAAAATAGAAAGCTTGGTCGCTATGGTAGGTTGGGAAAGAAAGCTGATGTAGAGATGTGCTAATTGTATGATATAGAATAGATCAGTATGTAATGTGCTCTGTACAGTAGGATAGCTTATACAATGGTCTTGATGGGTCTGCTGTGTGTGAATCTCAGAGCTGTTATTGATTGATTTCACTAAGAAATGTACAATAATTAGGGTGTGCACGGGTAAATATTGGTCTCCAGCCCGTGAGAGATCGAGACCAATTGTACTTAAACGTTGTACTATGTGTAGTGTAAAGTACAATAGATTAGGGTGTAAGTAGGTAGATTGGTAGCACTTTGTCAGGTATTGTCAAAAGGTCTATCTGACTGGTCGTAAACCGGAAATCATAGCAGGTGCTCACCTAAATGCTCGTACTATTGGGTAGAGAAAGCTAAAATATTAGTTAAGAATTAAACTTATTTTTGGGTTGTAAGTGGTTGATTTATAAGGGTTTGGGTAGTGACTCCCCACAAAGGATCAGATAAGGTAGGGTAATATAGGGGTTTTCTATGGGTTTGGATAGTTGATAGAGTTTCTCTATGGTTATAGTACAGGGTTGTAGAAAAACTACAATGAGTACAAGAATACGGTAGGGATACGTACAGTATCTACTGTACTCTATGATGGTATATAGTATGTAATATTCTATATGATAGTAGTGATAGTGTAGATATTTAGGCTTAGACGGGTGAAATGCGGGGTAATTTTGGGTATTTCTTACTTTTTATGATAATGGGTATGATAATTTTTCTAACTGATTATCAAGTAGTTACATATTTTTTATGATAAAAGTTGTAACATTTTTTGTGTAATTCCGAATAAATATATAGTATTGCATAAGTCATTCAAACAATCACCCACAATTAACACATTTCAATTATGATTACAGAATTTGAAGTAAACTCCACGTATCACCACAATTTCATTGGTGATTCTCGGGCACGGGTAGAGTGGAAGATTATCAAGCGTACCGCTAAGACTGTTACAATTCAAGACCCTGTCACTAAGGGTACAACCCGAAAGAAGATTCATGTTTATGATAATGAGGTTGAGTTTATCTATCCGTTTGGAGTGTACTCAATGTGTCCGGTACTGAAAGCATCGAATAGGGTCTGATATACTGATGAGTCCGGAAGGACGAAACAGGGCACTGTCCCTGTCTATATCTCAAGCACTTTCGTAGAGCAAAACCACTGAACAGTGTCTTTCAGATAGATGATCTGATATGCTGGTATATTGTGGTAATCCTTAAAGATCGGAAGAAGGTAGGTAGGTGAGCACAGATTAAATTCTGGTAGCCTAGCACCGAGCTATTATCTGTGTGCTATGGTGCTCTGTCTATTGCTAACAATGCTTAGACGTTCGGCCTACGCTTCAATGCACTAGCACACACCAACCAAATTTTCAACTTAAAAACTGTATCATGAACACGTATCGAAAGTATTGCCCTAATGTATTTGTAGCTCAGTGCGAGCAAGAATACCAGAAAGGTGAAACCATCACCCTCACCACCAAGCGAGGGAAAGAGAATGAACATATTGTTCACAATCTAGTATTTCATAAAAACGGGCTATTCTATTACTCTATTACCCGTGCTGATGGCTTTAATGCTCAGGAAAGAGCAAAACGAAAAGCTGAAAGAATACAAGGTTGGGCTGATTCAGCCGAGCGAAAAAGTAACCAGGCTTACCAAGCTTCTAACAAACATCGAGACTTTTTGTCATTGGGTGAACCTATTAAAGTAGGTCACCATAGTGAAGGTCGGCACCGTAAAATCATTCGGGAAGCTGATAATAATATGCGTAAATGTGTTGAGTTTTCCGATAAAGCAGAAGCTCACCAGCGTAGAGCGAAGTACTGGGAGCAAGAAGCGCAAAAGGTAAATTTATCGATGCCTGAGAGTATAGAGTTTTTTCAAATGCAATTAGAAGAAGCTATTACCTTTCATCAGTATTTAAAAGAAAATCCTGAGAAACGACCGCATTCTTTAGCACTTTCTTACGCTAATAAAAAAGTAAAGGAGCTTAAAGATAAAGTTAAGACGGCTATCATTCTTTTGGCAGATGTGGATTAGTCCTTATCTACCATCCAACATAATAATGAAGAATCTCAAACTAAACAGCAAAAGAAGCAAGCCAAACAAGAAAAAGTGGATAACACGATTAAAAAGTATGGTGGTTTCTTCGCTTTCAGTAAAGAGCAACTCAAAGAAGGTTTTTCCCAGTGTAAAGCAAGTGGTCACCTGCTAGAAGGTGAAAAAGTCACCCATATAAACCACGGGCTATACATTCCTTCGAAGTATGTAAAAAGCTTTGTCAAAGAAATGTAAGGCATACTGAAGAGGCTTAGATAGCCGAAACGGGGCTTTGTCCCCGTCTATGTCACACTAAATAGTATTATCATGTTTATCTCTTATGAAGTCCGAACATTAAATAATGAAGGTAATGTGTACGAAGCTCGTTTATATGGTCAAGTAGCCACCAAGCACGGCCAAAAAGCAATTCAATTAGCTAGTTATCACGTAGATCAGTACCGTACACCAAAGGGTGCGTTAGAAGCTGCTGATTATGCTAAGCGAGAATTAGAACAAAATACCCTTCTTTCAGAAGAAGAACAAACAGCGGTCGCCCGATTACGCCAGAATGGCTACTGGATAGCCGACTGGTGGAGTGTTGAAGATGTTCACCAGGCTGCCAGTAACATTAACGCCTCACTAACGGATGATAAAGCTAAAATAGTATTGAAGCTTGTACATATGAAACGAGATGCTAACGAAGGCATTAACTGGTCTGTACTTGAGTTCTGGATAAACGATTTTATTTCTGACCCTCAAACCATATAATCATGAACTTACTCACCATTGATCAAAAAATTGAATACTTACAAGGCAGAATCAGCCGGATGAAAGCGTATCATGAGCATAGCGATAGCCAGACCGTCCGCGAGAACCTTCGTGCTGCCAAGCATCAGCTGGCGAGTCTCCAGGCTAAACGCCAAGCGATATTAGATAGCCGGGAGCGAGCTGCGCGCAATTCCACCGAACAACCCGTTCAACATTCCATCTTCCAAAACCAAACCACGTTACTATGAAACCAGAAACTAGAAACTCCCTAAAAAGACAGCTATCAACTCACCTCAAATCGTTGTCAAGCACCGATAAAAAAGAGTTGCGAACCATAGCGGTACACGCTTACGGCCACATCATTCAAAGAAACGAACGGTTGCGAGGAGATGAATTTGCGAAGCGCATACGCCAGGTGTACGACTGCAAAGACCTGTTTTCCAAAAACTACTATTACGCTACCTTTCTGGAAGGTGATATTAACCATTCTTTTACCCGAAACATGCACCGTAAATTATGAAAGCCACATTAAAAAAAGACCCTAATTTTGATATTGACTTAAAAAAATGTCTATCAAACTCAAGCACTCACTTTGCCTACACCCGAACTGATCAACCAGACTCCCTTCCTATAGGTACCACTGAAACAGGAGAGGAAGTAACCTTGGAAAACGGAGTAGGTTATACGATTACCTACCACGAGGAAGATACTGATCTACATTTCACCTTAGTAGAAATCACGCGAAACGGTGTAAATCTTATGGAATGGGTTCGCACCGAAAATATAGATTTTTACTAAACCCAAACGATCATGAAAATATACCAAGTCATCGACGAAGAAAATGAAGAGGTGGGTTTGTACTCCTATCCCAAAGAAATGAACCCAGAGATTGCTGCGTATCTAATTCGGCATTATTACTTAATATGTGATCAAGAAGATGCTGATGAAGAACTGGAAAAGCATCAAATCCTAAGAACCTTCACCGAAACCATACAGCTATGAAAACCTTTGACCTCAGTAAAGAGGCCAAGAAAAAGATAAAGATCCAGAATATCAGACATAAACTATTAAAAGGAAATCAGTCTGATCACCTTTTCACAGTAAACAGCATTTCAGGTGGAAGAACTTCTGCAATGATGGCAGTAAAGCATCCTGCTGACATGAATATCTTTTCTCTAGTAACAACTGACTACCCAGAGTTTTACATTCAAGACGAAGCTATACGCCGTTACGTCTGGAACAAGCTAGATACTGATTTGGTATACGCTACACTAGAAAGTGATGAAACCATTCGCTCAGTGATGGAACTAGAGCAATATATAGGAAAAGAAATTATTGTGGTTTGCGGTGAATCGTTAGATAAAATTATCTCCGATCGCAATTTTCTACCCAATGCTAGAGCACGATTCTGCACTTCAGAGATGAAAATAAAACCCATCTATGAATTCCTGAAACATGGTTATCGCCACTATCGCGGAACACCTAGCGTAGATCGATACGAAAGCTATCTATATGCACTAGGAACTACTTTCTGGAAGTCAGATAAACCAATAGTAAGAATGAATATTGGCTATCGCTTGGACGATATAGAACGAGTCTCCTCTTTCAAAGAGACTTTTAAGTATCCTGATAGTATCCACACAGAAGGAAGGCATAAAGGAAATATTAAGTGGCGAACCCACCATTGGCGGATTGGAAACTTCCCAGTAATCAAAAACACACAAGCTGATGTAATTTCTTATTGGGAAGACAAACCCGTAAGCTTTCCTGAGTTCAATAATTGCGAATTCTGTTTTCATAGGCCTATCGAACAGCTACAAAAGCAATTCCGTGAACGACCTAAAAAAGGTAAGTTCTGGATTACAATGGAACAGCGCTATAACGCGACGTTCCGATCAGACCTTTCCTTGCAACAAATTAAAGACCTACCCTACACTGAAACACTAGATTTTACAGCACAAAATATGTGTTCATCAGGTAGCTGCACTGATTAAATATATCCAACCCAAATAAATAGTAATATGAAAACATTTGATCTTAGAACCGACTATTTCGATATAGCAAAACAGCACTACGATGGTTTTCGCGTAGAGAATAGCTACAATGTGGACCGATACAAACGCTTTACCATCAGCTACGTAGAGAATATGCAGCGTCTCTACCGCTTATGCCAGTATGAACCTCCTGAGATAGCCATAGACAAGGGTACCGTGTTCTACTTCAACCCGATCTTTTCTTCAGGGGGCAGTGTGAAAGCGTATCAGAAGATGCTGAGGTATAACCAGGCGAAAGAACAGAAGCTGATTGAAGCTTTTCCAAAGAAAGACGATTTCTTAAATTTCACCGACGATCTAACTGATCTCACCGAAAAGCAAACTGAAGAAGTCAAAGAAATTAATACCTTAGAATCAGGTATTGATTTTACACCTACTAACGAGTCTTCCTATGAAGGTGGAAAAGAATCAAGCAATAGTGATGATCTATTTGAGCACTGGTAGCAATTGTATTTTTGTGGGTTAACACTTAGGTGAGCACCCACTAAAAATGTTAGAAAATAAGCGTATATTGCGTAAAAAAGAGGGTTTTTATTATATACACTAAAAATAAATTAATCACGATGCCCACCACAATATTGGGGTAACTGT
>CAKZYJ010000480.1 GCA_937884755.1 uncultured Flammeovirgaceae bacterium | reverse complement strand
ACGATATCACCCTAGAAGTACAAGTGACTGCTTCCAATACCGAGGCACCCGATGCGGTGCAAACTTTTACTATCAACATCCAAGATGTAGCTGAAGGAGGAGGGGGTAGTTACGCCAAAGCCTTCGGGGCAAACTTCGGCCGAACGGTGGGCGATGCTGGTTTCGCGGACTTTGTAAACCTTTCTGACGGTTCTGCTGAATGGGCTTCGGGTGATATTCAAGGGTCTGGCATGGAGCTACTGAAAGAAAACACTCATATCATCAATGGCTACTACGATAACTTTGGGGTTAATGTCGCAGGAGACATAAGTCCGGCAGATGTGAACCGCTCGTTCTGGCGAAGGAATGATCCGATTACCGGGCCATTAGAATTGACTGTGAGAAATGTTACAGGAACCCCGCTAAACGACGGTGATAACGTCCGGGTGAAGCTCGTGATTGCTGACGATAGAGGAAGCGCTATTAACTGTACGGTGATTGTAGAAGGGGTAACCGTCAATCATAATGCAGAAGACAATGTGAATGCGCTGGTAGTGGACGTCGTAGTCGGGGCGGATAATGATATTGATATATCCATTGATCAGACTTCCGATCCAAGCTGGGGTAAGTTCATAAACGCTTTAGAGGTGCATTTGGAGACACCATAGCGGACACCGCGTGGCGGTATATAAAGTAAGCATCGTAAAAATAGAGACGTAAGAAATGTTAAGTAAGTTTCTGGAGCCGATCAGACTGCTACTGAATGCGATCAATAAGATTCTCAGGGCAGTAGATAACAAGTATGCTCTGTACGCACTTCAGAGTATCTTGTTTGCTGCTGGCGTAGCGCACATTGTGCTGCTATCTGTTCATAATATTGCTGATGAGCTACGTGAAGAGTTTGATAACTATAAGCGATTAGACAACTTAGTGGATGATGTTCAAGAATCATTATCTAAGCATGATAGCATCCATGTAAGTAGGGTACAACACTTTTATGTGACCCATCCTAACGCGATCATGTCAGAAGAGGATGAGCTGAGGGTAACGGTATTACAAGAAGCTGTGGCGGAGGGTGTTGTTCGAACCAAGGAAGCTTTTCAAAATGAGCCGCTATCGGGCGGATTGAAACGCGCCGTTGTTAAAGTGATGAGTACACCTTCGTACCGAGGTAGGTTTTTGTACACCAGAAACATTGCTGAGAGCGAACTCAGCTACAACGAGCGAATCATGCTACAGACCCTAAATGTGCATAGCAGCGTCACCTATTATGTTCAGGCGATTGTGTATCAAGAACGAAATTGGTATGGGTTAACCTGGGGTACGCCCTCACAGTACCGGACACATTTTTTATTGATCGGCTTTGAGACAATAGATCCAGCCAAACATGACCGATTTATCTTTCAGAAGATTCGTTCAGCTAGAGATCGTATACGAAATATTATTAAGTGAAGTGATATGAAAAAAGCAAATGAAATGAACGTCGTTGAGCGAGTGAAAGCTCCGACCCCTCCGTTTTGGAAGAAAGTCCGAAAGTGGGCTTTGGTTGTAGTAGCGGTTGCCGGGACATTGGCAGCACCACCGTTGGGTATTGTCGCTGCGGGCTACGTGGCTGCTGGGGCGGCTGCTATCGCTGCCGGAGCACAAGTGGCCGTGGATGATGAGAAGGTAAAAGAATGAACAACTATTTCTCAATATCGGATTTCTGTATTACAGATGAACCTCTTTCATTAGAGATCGCTGACAAGATACTAGAGAACTTTATTGTGCCTCTAAACAACGTTATAGAGATTATCAATCTACCAATCATCGTTAGCAAGAAAAGTGGTTACCGCCCTGCATGGTACGAAGAACAAAAAGGTAGGTCAGCTCTTTCAGAACACACTTTTCAAGGGAAGGGAGCGGCTGATATTGTTTGTGCTGATATGCTTACGTTGGGTAGAATCCTAGCGGATCTTTCTCCGTTTACACGCATTTGCTACTATCCCAACAACAACTTTTTTCATGTTGACTATGCGATGAAAGAACAGTTCTTATTCATCTCTAGAGATTACTGGAAGGATGTTGAGAAAGATGAGTTCTTAAATGAGATTAATAGTAGTGCGCTTACTTAACATGCAACTGGCATTATTGACAATTACTTAGTATATTAAAGTCTATATTCATAATCACTTAATTTTCTAAAGCAATGAAGCAATTATTAGCAATTATCCTGCTATGCATCCCTATTTTGGTGCTGGCAACCCCTGAACCGCTACCCCCCCCTATTTTAACATAAATCTGACTGCAATCCGACTGCAATGTGCCTATACGGCTCAAAAACAGCTATTTTGTGCGCACGAGAAGAGTCGGACTTACCCCTGCACCTTAAATTTCTTCATCTGCTGCTCATTGTATAATCCTGCCATTTTGATATACCGCAGCGTTGTTTTGTACTCAGCGTGCCCTAAAATCTCTTGAATGACCCGGTGATCTATTCCAAGTAAAGTAGCCATTGTGGCAAAGGTAATCCTTCCAGTGTGAAAGGTGATATACTTATTCAAACCCGTTAGTTTGCAGATTTTATTGAGGTTTTTGTTACAGCCTTGGTTGTTTTGCTGGATTGTATTACCCTGGACAAACATCACTAAGAACTGCGCCTCCTCAACAACAGGAATGATAAGTCTGCGCCCAGTATGCTTCACTTTCTTTCGGATGTACTCAATCCGGGTAGGCAATATCTTTAATCGCTCTTTGTGCTTCCAATCATCGTGCGGAATTCCCGTATAGCACGTCATAATGTAAAACCCTAATGTTTTTTGTAAGCTTTTTGGCAGCGTTCTAGACTTAAATAAGATGATCCATTGTAGTAATTCTTCGCGATCTAAAAAATCTCGCTCACCTTCTTCGGTGATGAGCTTAAGTTTCTTCATCGGGTTTTTTGACAGTAGATCATCACCAACTGCGCGTTTCGTATACTTACGCATGGCACGCATATAAGAGGCAGATGAATTTGGCTTCATGCGCTGAGAAAGGTAATAGTAAAACTCTTTGATTACTTGATTAGTGACAGCCGAGGTAGGTAAATTTCCTGCAAACTTTTTGAAATGAAGAATCGCATACTGATACTGCCTACGGGTAGATTCAGAAAGTGATTGATCCTTGTCTAATTCAGCTTGTGCATATTGGTAAAACGCAGTTCCTTTCTCAAGCAATCTGTAGCGACGCTTTACATCATGTTTTGAAAATACTTCCCCTCGCTGTTCAAAATATAAAAGCACATCGTCTACTTTTTGTTTCGCTCGTTTGATGCGAATGTCAATGCGTTGATAGAATTCGTGCTTGTTGGAAACTGTTTCTGCTTGACGTACCCAGTATTTGGGGTCAACTTCAATATCAGTACTGATGGTCACCTCTGGGGTTTTGTCCCTGAGCGCTATGTAGATTTTGTGTATTTTTTTGTTTTTCTGCTTTTTGGCAATGGCAACTATTTCCATGAAATTGACTCTTGTATTACTCTTGAGTTTTGACTAAAAATGCGTAATAGCTATGTTAAGACAAGTTAATCATATTTATTCATATAAAGAATTTTATACTTTTTGTAAGAATTTGATCAATTATAAATTATTGCTAATCAGTGTGTTACAAAATTTATTATTTTATCGAAAAATTGGATTTTGTTAACGAAATGTTAAAGTCCTACTTGAGTCTTCAAAAGTGGCTATCTTCGT
>CAKZYJ010000479.1 GCA_937884755.1 uncultured Flammeovirgaceae bacterium | reverse complement strand
GTTGAGTTCTTTCTTACCGAGACGGATTATCTAAGTATCTTCCGGGAGTACCAGAACAACCCTCAGGAGAATGACCCGAATGAAGCGTTGCCACTGAAGCTTTTGTTAGCCGACGGGGCTTTGTTTGACCAAACCGGTACGGTTGACTTTCTAAACCGTCAGGTAGACCCTACTACTGGCTCCATCCTGGTTCAAGCTACCTTTCCCAATCCAGATCGGCTAGTAAGGCCGGGTCAGTTTGCTAGAGTACGGGCAACGCTCAAAGAAGTAAAGGGAGCATCGCTAGTGCCACAGCGCTGTGTGAAAGAGTTTCAGGGACGGTTCAATTTGATGGTGGTCAACGACGATAATACTGTTGAGCAGAAGACAATAAACATTGTGGGTGACTACCGTGACTTCTATCTCATATCCTCAGGAGTAGAACCGGGAGACAAAATCGTTTTTGAGGGATTACAGCAAGTAGCTACCGGGATGAAGATTAATCCTGAATTAGTAGAATTTCAGTCTCAATCTCCTGAAAATGCGGCCATATGAGTAGTCTGGAAGAGAAGCACATCTTTTTTGTACGTCGCCCTATTGTAGCGATTGTAATTGCAATTTTTCTGGTCATCATCGGAATCGTTGCTATGCTGGGACTGCCTATTGAGCAGTATCCCGGTATCACTCCGCCAGTGGTACGAGTGAGTACAGCCTTTACCGGAGCTAATGCGGTTAGTGTAGAACAGTCGGTAGCCTCACCGCTAGAGCAGGAAATGAACGGAGTAGAGAACATGCTGTACATGAAATCTACTAATGCTAACGATGGCTCTATGAGCCTGGAGATTACCTTCGATCTGGGCACTGATCCGGATATGAATACGGTATTTTCCCAGACCCGTGCCTCGGCAGCTACCCCAAAATTGCCCGAAGAAGTAAAGCGTATCGGGGTTAAGACCCAAAAGTCGATGCCCAATATTCTGATGATGGTAACGCTCACCTCTCCTTCGGGCGAGTACGATCAGGATTTTCTGGGCAATTACGCCATCATCAACGTGCAGGATCAGCTAGCCCGAATCAAGGGGATTGGCCGGGTACAAGTAATGGGGGCTAATAATTATTCCATGAGAATCTGGGTGAAACCTGATGTACTGGCAAAGCTGGGTATCACTATTCCGGAAATCATGAACGCTATTCGTGAGCAAAACGTAGTTGCCCCTGGCGGAAAATTTGGTGCCGAACCTGCCCCACCAGGCACTGAATATACCTACACCGTTCGTCTGCCTGACCGTTTAGTAGACGAAGAACAGTTTGGTGACATTGTGGTAAGGTCAGATCGGAAAAGAGGAATCGTCAGAGTTAAAGATATTGCTCGTGTTGAATTAGGAGTTGAATCCTACGATGCCTTCACTCGCCTGAATGGCCGGGAATGTGCTATTATAGCTATGTACCAAGCACCTGGCTCCAATGCAGTAGAAGTAGCAGCCACAATTAATGAAACTATGGAGGGACTAGCGGCTAAATTTCCTTCTGGGATTGAATACAGTGTATCTCTAGACTCTACTGAACCGATTGTAGCCGGGATCAATGAGATTGTTGTAACGCTGATTATAGCGTTGGTACTGGTGGTATTGGTGGTGTTTTTGTTTATTCAGGACTGGCGGGCTACGCTAATTCCGACTTTAGCCATTCCTGTGTCTTTAGTAGCTGCCTTTATGCTGTTCCCGCTGCTGGGTTTCTCTATCAATACCCTTTCGCTTTTAGGCTTGGTGCTTGCCATTGGTATTGTGGTAGATGATGCTATTGTGGTGGTAGAAGCAGTGCAGGTCAATATGGCAAACGGTATGGATACTAAAACTGCTACCTCGGCGGCCATGCGGGAAGTGACTGCCCCGGTAATTGCCACCACGCTGGTATTAATCGCGGTATTTGTGCCAGTGGCCGCTATGGCCGGAATTACCGGACTTCTGTATCAGCAGTTTGCCATCACCATTGCGGTGTCTGTGGTCTTTTCTTCTATGAACGCTTTGAGTCTGAGTCCGGCACTTTGCTCATTGCTTCTTAAAAAACCGGAGCCTTACCGAGGATTACTCGGTAAATTTTTCGGTGGCTTTAACCGCTGGTTCGATAAAGGTACCGAATCTTACTCTTCCGTGGCCCGAGTAGTTACGGGCAAGTACAAACGAGGTTTAATCTATGTCCTGCTATTCGTGGTAGCTGCCGGAGTAGTTGGTAACTTCATTCCGGGAGGTTTTCTTCCCGAAGAAGATCAGGGATACTTCTTTGTTAACGTCCAGTTACCCAATGCCGCTTCAATGCAACGTACCGACTCGGTAGCTAGTGAGATAGAGCGAGTGCTACTGGAGCGTGAAGATATTGAGTACGTAACCAACGTTACCGGATTCAGCCTGCTGGCGGGATCATTTATTCCTAATTCAGGGGTAGTTTTCGTTAAACTCAAAAGTTGGGATCTTCGGGAGAAAACTGCGAATGATATTATCAGAGAAACTAACGGGGTTTTCCGTCAGCAAATCAAGCTAGCTCAAGTATTTTCTTTCGTCCCACCCGCTATTCCCGGCTTAGGAAACGGCTCAGGATTTAGCATCATGATTCAGGACGTAAGTGGAAGTGATCCTGATTACTTGGCTCAAAACACGTACAAATTCATTGCTGCTGCACAAGAACGACCTGAAATCGCGTCAGCTTTCACCAGTTACCAAGCTAGTGTCCCTCAACGGTCAATGGATATTAATACTGAGAAAATACTGGTAACCGGGGTTGACTTGGGCGATGTCTACAATACCTTCGCGGCTTTTCTGGGCGGTGCCTACGTTAACGACTTCAACCGCTTCGGCCGACTGTATAAAACCTACGTACAGGCTGAACCGGAGTATCGGCAAAATGAAAGAGGTTTAGAGCTATTCTATGTAAAAAATAGTGAAGGCAATTCTGTGCCAGTTTCAACTTTTGTAGATGTACAGAATACTTCCGGGCCGGATTTCACCAATCGGTTTAATCTTCTTCGGGCAGCGGAAGTAACGGGTGCACCAGCCCCCGGTTATACTTCGACGGATGCTCTGAACGCCCTAGAACAGGTAGCTGCCGAAGTGTTACCCGACGATATGACTTACAGTTGGAATGCCATGAGCTATCAGGAGAAGCAGGCTTCCGGGCAAGCCGGCATTGTATTTGGCTTTTGTTTACTCTTTGTCTTCCTGATTCTGGCCGCCCAGTACGAGAGCTGGTCTATGCCGTTTGCCATTCTGTTAGGCACTCCCTTCGCGCTATTTGGCGCCTTTCTATTTCTATTTCTGGCTCGGTTGCTCAGCGAAAGCTATTTGCTAAATATTTTCGCTCAGATTTCGCTGGTGATGCTCATTGCGATGGCGGCCAAAAATGCTATTCTCATTGTAGAGTTTGCTAAGATCAAATTTGACGAGGGGCTCAGCCTGCTGGAAGCAGCGATTGAAGCCGCTCGGCTTCGGTTTCGCCCAATTTTGATGACTGCTTTTTCCTTTATTTTGGGTATTCTACCTCTGATTGTTGCTTCCGGTTCGGGAGCGGAAGCTCGTAAAGTGATGGGAGTAGCCTTACTGGGAGGAATGGTAGTAGCCACGGCTTTCGGAGTGCTGCTATACCCGCTGCTATTCGTGATGGTTGGAAAGATGGCTGGGTACGAGAAGAAGCGAGATGCCAACTTTAGTGTCTCAAACCAATGAATTGCATGAAATATTACAGCTTTCTACTAGTATTGGTTGTAGGAATGGCCGGGTGCAAAGTGGGGCAGAATTACCAAGGAGTTGAAATGTCAGTGCCTGATCAATTCTACTACGAAGATACTGCCCATACCGTCAGTCCGGTAGCAATCAACGCTGATTCGCTGGATTTGGATGTTATGTTTAACCTGAACTGGTTCTCGCTATTTGACGACCCAATGCTAGATTCGCTCGTTAGGAGGGCATTAGACTACAACCAGGACGTTAAGATTGCTGCGGAGAATGTTCTTCAGGCTCAATATGCCGTCACGATCCAAAAAGCCAATATGCTTCCCTTTCTGGGCGCTGGGGCTGGGGTACAGCGACGAAACTTCGGAGTGAGCCAGGTAAACGATGCTGACCAATTAGAAACCACCAACCTATTCTACATTGCCGGTACGCTTAACTGGGAGCTTGACTTTTGGGGAAAATTTAGGAGACTCAACGAAGCGGCTCGTGCTCAACTAGTAGCCAGCGAGCAAGGGTTCCGATCCGCCCAAATTAGCCTGATTTCTACAGTTGCCAATCTTTATTTCCAGAAGTTAGAATTCCAGACTCGCATTGATATTTCCGAGCAAACTCTGGCACTTAGGGATAGCATGATGCAGATTATTCAGGAACGGTTTGATAAAGGCATCATTCCCGAGATTGATCTAAATCAGGCTCAAATTCAGCGAGCTATTGCGGCGGGTAGTATTCCTTTGCTGAAGCGGTCACTAGCGGTTACCGAGAACCAGATCAGCGTACTGACTGGTACTTATCCCCAGGATATTCGTCCCGGTAAATTACTGCTAGATCAAGATACCAGTATCAGTATTCCAACGGGTTTACCCAGCGAATTGCTGGTTCGGCGCCCCGACATTATTGGGGCGGAATATCAACTGATTGCTCAAAATGCCGTGGTAGGAGCGACCCAGGCCAATCGCTTGCCCACCATCAGCTTATCCGGTACATTAGGGCTGGCTAGCACGCAACTTAGTTCGCTTCTTAGCGGTCAGGTGATCAATGATTTGAGTGGTTCGCTGGTGGCGCCCCTCATTAACTGGAACCAACTGAAAAGAGCGGTAGACGTGGAGCAAAGCCGACGTACCCAGACCGAACTTGACTACGAACGAACCGTGCTGAATGCTTTTCGAGAGGTAGAAGATGCCCTTGTGTCAATTAGTACGCTAAAAACCGAGTTGATTGCTCGTGATCAGCATGTCGTCGCTGCTTTGCGCGCTCAGGAATTGTCGCAGGAGCGATACGATCAGGGGGTGACCAGCTATCTGGAGTATCTGGAATCTCAGCGGCAGGCCTTCGAGGCTCAGCAGAATTTTGCGGGTACCAAACAACAGTTGCTTAGCTCCTACGCCCAATTATACAAAGCCTTAGGTGGCGGTTGGGTGATTGAATAAGACAATCAAATAGCGTACGGTAATTCCTGAAAATCTAATCAGGTAGGAACGTGATTAATCACGTTCCTACTAAGTCAAAATATCCTTCACTACGTGGCCGTGTACATCGGTAAGACGAAAACGGCGGCCCTGGAATTTGAAGGTAAGTTTCTCGTGGTCAATGCCCAGCAGATGCAACATGGTAGCCTGGAAGTCGTGGACGTGCACGGGGTTTTCGGTAATGTTATAGCCAAACTCATCGGTAGCACCGTAAGCAAACCCTTTCTTCACGCCGCCCCCAGCCATCCAGATCGTGAAGCAGCGAGGATGGTGATCGCGACCATAGTTATCTTTGGTCAGTTTACCCTGGGAGT